>DAIMZF010000090.1:0-13101 GCA_036734085.1 Aggregatilineales bacterium | reverse complement strand
CAATCCGGCTATTACACATGGGAGCGCGTGCCCGGCGACTTTTATATGGTCATCGAAGGCGCGGATGATACAACGCCGTTAATCAATATCCCCCTGCGGCACGGCGGCGCATCCAACACCATCCCGCTAGACCAACAGATGAAGTATTCCGCTACACGTTTAATGCCCAATGCCCCCGTTAGCCAATCCTTTCATGTGGCTATGGGTGGCACAGTCACGGAAGTAAACGCGCATCGTCTGGCCGCTGTGGTGATGCAGTCTCAGGTTGACCCCGTGACAAACGTACTTTCCCAAGACCTTTCCTACGATGCAGAGCCGCGCACAATTCGCGTTATCATTGCCGACCAACTAGGCAATACATTGGCGATTGGCGAGATAGAAGGCGTTTTCCCGTCGGACACACACGTACTCGGTGAACACCATACCATCCCGCTAGACCGTCCCGTGAACTTTGAAACAGGCGGGCGTTATCTCTTCACCGTACAGGTTGACGGCGGCATGATGATTGCTTCCGGTGCGTTAATGGGCACAGAACTCCCCTGGGATGAAGCCATTCCCGCCAAAGTATGCTATCCCTTGCCCACCGGCATGACGCTGGCCGACAACCCACCGCCGGGACTTTATAGCTTTGATGAGTGTCTGGCGTTACAGTCGCAGGCGCCCTGGGAGGGGTTGGTGCAGATGTTCCATCTGGACATCGTATCCGGCGATAACGAAATCCAGCGCGACAGGCTCACCACCATTCTCGACCAGACCGATTACATCTGGGTCAACACTAACCGCCGCTACGATTCCCAGTCGCGCAACCCCCTGCGCTGGCCGATGACCAATGCCTATTACGACGCACTGTTTAGCGGAGAACTCGGCTTTGAGCTAGAGCGTGTTTTTCAAGAAACTTTTGAGTTCGGCCCCTTCCGTGTGAGTGACCAGCACTTGCCGTTTTTTAACTCGCCCGCATGGTTGAACGAACTAGAGCCGGAAGAAGCCTTTACCGTTTACGATCATCCGGTGGTGATGCTGTTTCGCAAAACGGAAGACTACTCACCGGAAAATACCCGCCTCATCTTGAACGTTCCGCTCCGGCAGACCAATCAAATCATCGAGAGCTACAACGACTCCACCATCGCCAATATCCTGCCGCTTTCCTCCCTGCAAGTGGATGAAGCCCCCACCCACCTGATGTTCACGCCGGAAATGCGCCAGATACAACAATCCGGCGGCACTTGGGCGGAGCGTTTCAGCGCCGATAGCCTCATCAATCGCAATCAGGCGTTAGCCGTTGTCGTGTGGTGGCTGGTCATCATCACCTTTGGGCTGGCGGTTTGGCCGTTGCTGTTTGTCGTCTTTCCCGGCTTGGCGGATAGAGGCTATGGCTTTGCGAAGATTATCGGCATCACACTCATTGCATGGCTATTATGGTTGTTAGGCACTCTGCGTATTCCGTTGTGGAATCAAAGCGGTGTTCTGCTGGCATTGTTGGCGCTTTCCGCCCTTAGCGGATTTGTCGCATGGCACAACCGGGAAAAATTTGTGGCCTATCTGATGTCCCGTTGGCGCTTACTGCTGACCATTGAGGCGCTTTCCGCCGTGATGTACCTGGCTTTTATCGGCGTCCGCCTCACCAACCCCGACCTGTGGCACAATGCCTATGGTGGCGAAAAACCGATGGACTTTGCCTATTTTAACGGCGTCCTCCGTAGTACGATTTTCCCGGCTATTGATCCCTGGTTCGCGGAAGGCTATATCAATTACTACTACTTTGGCTTTGTCATCGTTGGTGTACCGACCTTGCTCACAGCCATTATGCCTTCCATTGCCTATAACCTCATTCTGCCTACCTTGTTTTCAGTCACCGGGTTAGGCGCGTTTAGTGTGGCCTATAATGTCGTCAGTTCATGGCGCACAGCGGAGCAACCCGCCGAGCCAGAATCTACCCCGCCCACCCCCCGACGGCGCACGCTGGGCAATCCATTGGTCGCGGGCATCATGGCGCTGTTATTGGCGGTGGTACTCGGTAATTTAGATACCATGCGCGTGTTCGTCAATGGCGTGGCGACGATGGGCGGCTATCAACAGCCCACAGGCTTAGTTGAATACTATAACCGCCAGCTTACCGCAGACTTCACCGCAACATCAGACCAGTTGCCGGATGAACTAGCACAGGAAATCATCCTCAGCGATGCCCGCGAACGCGCCAGTAACGCCGGCGTATTTGACCGTGTAGGGTATCAAATCAACAATGTGACAACGCTGGTCGGCGGTTTTGTGCGTGGCACGGGTCGTATTTTATTCAATAACCAGCAGTTAAACATCCGCCCGGACAGATGGTTCTGGGCGCCCACGCGCACCATCACGGAGATACCCAATTCCGGCGACGGCGCAATTAACGAAATGCCGTACTTCACGTTTTTATATGGCGACCTGCACGCGCACATGATTTCCATGCCGTTGATGTTATTTGCGCTTGTCTTTGTCTTTCACGAGGTACTGGTCGCCGGGCGCGACAGACGGCGCGGCCTGACTGTGTTCGGCACTCTGTTCTTTGGTGCCTTAGTCGTTGGCTTGTTCCAGGCGGTTAATACGTGGGATTACCCCACCTTTTTAATCCTCAGTGTGCTTGGCTTGGGTTACGCATGGTGGCTCAACTGGGGCAATCTCTCGCGTGCTTCGGTGCTTTCCATGGTCACACGCATTGGCGGTTTCCTCATCCTAACCACATTGATTGCACTGCCGTTTACGTGGTGGTTCAACAGTGCCCTCACAGAATTTAAAATCTGGGAGGGCAATAAAACCCCACTTTGGGCCTATTTCCAGATTCACGGATTCTTCCTGTTCCTCATTGTTTCCCTGCTCATATGGGAAACCGGGCGCTGGTTGGCTTCCGTCAAAGTAGGTGATTTACGCGGCAAGCTGTGGCTTATCTTGCTGGTTTTAGGCCTCATGCTAACCGTATTGTTCATCGCTTTTGTCGCCGCCTTGCTGGATTATCAGGTCGCACTTATTGTCCTTCCGCTCGTCGCTTGGATTATCCTGCTATTCTTCCGTCCCGGCCAATCCCGTGCGATGCAATACATCCTTGTAATTGTCGGCTTAGGGTTAGCAATCACACTCGGCACGGAATTTATCACTCTGCGCTTTGACAACGGACGCCAGAACAGCATCTTTAAGTTCTACATGCAGGTTTGGCTCATCTTCAGTGTGGCAGGGGGGGCGGCCTTCGCGTGGGTTGTACGCAATTCCGGCCATTGGCGGTTACGTCTGGCGACCCCATGGTATACCGTATTCGGTTTTATGTTTCTCGTGGCCGCGATGTTCCCCATCACCGCCACACAGGGCAAAGCAGTTTTCCGCCTTGCGCCGGATGTGCCCCTGACCTTAGACGGCCTCGAATATATGCGCTATGCACGCCATTGGGAAGACGGCCTGACGGATTTTGTCGAGTTTGAACACGACTACAACGTCATTCGGTGGTTGCAGGATAACGTACAGGGCACACCCACCATCATAGAAGCCCTAAGCGGACGAGTCACCTACCAGTGGGGCGCACGTATCGCCATCAATACCGGCTTGCCAACCGTCATCGGGTGGGACTACCAGCAGCGCCAGCAACGCTCATTGGATCAATTGCCCGCGCTCGTCGCCAACCGCCGCGCCAATGTTAACGCCTTTTACACCTCAACCGACATCGACATCGCCGTGAAGATGCTACGTCATTACAACGTAAGCTATATCATTGTCTCGGATTATGAGCGTCAGCGTTACGGCATCACGAATGGGCTGGATAAATTCGATGACATGGTGGGGTTAGGGCTATTGCGCTTAGTCTACCAACAAGGGCAGGCCGCCATTTACGAAGTCATCCCGGATGCGCTTGACCGCGTGTTCCTCACACGCTTATTAGAAACTGAATCGGCCTTCAACGTAGGGGTAGAATAAACATGCTGTTGGATTGGTTGTTCCGTGAAGGCTGGATTATCGTTAGTTGGTGGCTGGTTATCTCCGCGATGGGCTTGACCGTGCTTCCTGCGTTGGTGCGTCTGTTACCCGCCTTGCCGGATGCTGGATATACCTTAGCGCGTCCGGCGGGCTTACTGCTGATTGCTTTCACATTCTGGTTTTTAGCCGTAATGGGCTTCATCAACAACTCAGCCGGGAGCATTCTCTTCGCTTGGGTGGTTGTGCTGGCCGCCAGCCTGACCATTTACTTGAACCTCAAAACCGTGTTTGATTGGCGGCAATGGTGGGCACAAAACCGCCGCCACATCATCATCACGGAAGTGCTGTTTGTTGTCCTGTTGGTTGGTTTTGCCGTCTTTCGTGCCCATCAAAATAGCTTAACCGGCACAGAAAAACCAATGGATTTGGCCTTCATGACCGCCATCCAACAAAGTGCCAACTTCCCGCCTAACGATCCTTGGCTTTCGGGTTATGCCATCAGCTATTACTACTTTGGCTACGTCATGGCCGCCATCAATGCGACTTTGGTAGGGGTAGCGGGCACTGTAGGCTACAACATGCACCTTGCGTTGTTATTTGCCCTTACCGGGAGCGCAACCTTTGGTGTTGTGACTAATCTCATACGCGCCCATGCCAAATTAAACACTGATGAAAATTCGCGTAGTCATAACACCCATGACGCAGCCATCGGCTTTGGCTTACTGGGCATGATTTTCCTGTTGCTGATGAGCAACTTTAACATGGTCTTTGTGGAACTACCTTATCGCACGGCGGATTTTGACGACGCCTACTTTCAATTTTGGGATACAAAAAGCCGTGCCCAAGCCCCCACTCAGCCAGAACGGGATAACACCTTCTGGTGGTGGTTTGATCATGCCCGCACTATCACGGAGCGTTCCCCACAGCTTGACCTGCAACCCGGAGACATCTATCGCGGCCAGCCCCTGACTGAACCTTTGACCGTCCCTAGTGAGCGCGTCAATGAAGTGATTGACGAATTCCCCGCTTTTAGCTTCCTGCTGGGGGATAGCCACCCGCATCTGATGACCTTGCCTTTTGTCTTGTTGGCGCTTGGCCTGGCCGTAAATGTGTTATTTTCCACCCACCCGCCGGATGTATTACGAACACTGTTTTATGGTGTGTGTATTGGGGCACTTATATTCCTCAATACATGGGATGCGCCAGTTTATATCATCGTGATTGTCGGTGCGGAAGCAGTACGCCGCATCACGCGCCATCGTCATCTGGATTTAGCCCATATCGCTTCTCTTGCGATTTTTGGCGGCGCTTTGTTGCTTATTTCTGTGACAGTCTATTTCCCGTTCCTGGCGGGGTTTACCTCACAATTAGGCGGCATTCTACCCAATGTGCTGTATCCTACCCGCCCCCAACAGATGTTCCTGATGTTTGGCCCGTTCATCCTGCTCTTGGGCGCTTACATCGCTGTGGAGGTCTGGCGCGGCAGACGCGCCGCAAGCCTGAATTGGTTCTCCGGCGTCAGCTTAAGCGTTGGCGTTCTTTTTGCCTTGCTCATGATAATGGGTGTCTTGGTCGCCTTCAACGTGATTGACCCGTCGTATGCCGCCCTCCGCCGGGATTTAACCGCGCCCAGTGGCATAGGCTGGGATAATGTCAATAGTATTGTCTTGGGACGCCGCATAGAGAACCTGTTGACTTTGATTGTTATGTTAGCTGTGTTATTGTTGGCCTGTGCTCGGCTTTTCCCCAGCCCGGCTACGCCTGCGCGAGACGATGACTCTAAACCTGTACCGCCTTATCCTGTAGCGACAGGGTTTACGTTATTGCTCATCGTCTGTGGGGTAGGGCTGGTGCTTGTGCCGGAGTTTGTCTATCTGCGAGATACCTTCCAGACCCGGATGAACACCGTGTTCAAATTTTACTATCAGGCATGGGTGCTGTTCAGTGTGGCGGCGGCGTATGCTGGCTATAGTATCATTGCGGATGTCGGCCAAATTCGCCCGGCGCTCGTCTGGCGCACGGCCTATAGCCTGCTGACCGTCACTGTACTCGTCGCTGGCTTGCTCTACTTCCCGATGGGCATTTACTACCGCATGTGGATAGAAACAGGCATCATCAACGCCCCTGAACATACCCTGACGCTTGATGGTGGTGCAGGCTTTGTGCCTCAGCAGGATTATGAAGTGATTATGTGCCTGCATGGGTTGGTTGGGCGTGAGCAGGTCGTCGTCGCGGAAGCAATGCCGCGTGGTAGTTATAATAGCATCTACGCCCGTGTTGGCTCACTCACGGGTATCCCGGTTATTATGGGTTGGGCAAATCATCAATCGCAGTGGCGCGGCACGAGCTACGGCGCGGTGGTTGGCACACGCCCGCAGGATTTAGACCTGTTGTTTACTGCCGCCCGACTTGACCTTGCTCAGCCCGTCATTGACCGATACGATATTGACTACATCATATACGGCGCGACAGAGCGCCAGATATACGGCAACGATGGTGAAGGTAAGTTCTTTGATAATTATGAGATTGTGTGCGAGTCGCAATCACCCTTTGGCACAGCGCGTATTTATCGTGTCAGCAGGCCCGCCGTTATCTCTTTAAACGATGGATAGATAGCAAAACAATGACCTTGACTTCAGAAATCAACCAGCACGACCAGCAACCAATGACTTCATCCGCACCGGTCAGCATCAGCCTGGAATTTGTGCTGATGGCGCTTCTTGCCGCCTTTGTCCTCATCACGCGGCTTTTAATGCTTGGCACGCCCGCCATGACCGAAGCGGAGATTCCGGCGGCCTTAGCCGCGTGGCGTTCCATAATGCCTGCCATGCCCGGTGCGGAAATTCTGCCCGATAGCACCACGCTCTTTTGGCTTCAACGCATGAGCATGGGCGTGCTTGGCGCAACAGAATTTGCCGCCCGTATCCCCACCGCTTTAGCTGGTGTTGGGGTGGTGCTATCGGTGGCTTTATTTCGTGGGTTATTAGGCCGTGACCGCGCCTTTATCCTCATGCTCGTGCTTGCGTTCTCTCCTGTCCTGTTGGCCGCCTCTCGCTTTAGCGACCCTGTCGTCTGGTCTGTATTGTTCGCCTTGTTCGGTTTATGGGGTGCAACTCGCTTCTGGCAGTCTGGCGTGGCGGGATACGCTGTTTTTACATCCGTCATGTTGGCCGCGCTTATTTTCCTCAGTGAGCCGGGCGGATTTGTCCTTGCGCTTATTCTGTTGGGTAGTGGTGGCGCGGCGCTGATGCTCAGCACGTTGGATGCCCCCCTCAATGATGATTTACCGGGCGACGATTTTTTAGCGGGGGTACGTGCGCGCTTAAGCACATGGCCGCTTAGTTTTAGTTTTTTCGTTGCTTTGCTGGTGGTGTTCTGTGTAGCCACTGGGTTCTTGCTCTATCCTGATGGCTTAAGCGTCGTGGGCGAGACTTTACGCGCTTCTTTTTCGGGTTGGCGGCAACGTCCCGCCGGAGCGCCTATTTTCTATCCCATGTCCGTTGCTTTTTTCTACGAAACATTCTTGTTTGTGCTTGCCGCAATCGCTGTCATCATATTAAACGCTACCGGACGCATTACATTTATCGAGCGATTCCTCATGGCGTGGGTGCTGTTCGGTCTCGCCGCGACGCTCATTTATCCCGGCGCGACGGCGGCTCACGCCCTCTGGCTGATACTTCCCCTCGCCGGGCTGACCAGCCACCTGATTGTCGAGATGTTCCGCCGCATTGAAATCCGCGAGGAATGGTGGCCTTTCCCGGCGGAAAATACCGGGCGCGGTAAGTGGCTGTTGGTCATCATCGGTTTTAGCCTGTTCCTCATGTCTGCCATGCACTTCCAGATTGCCTCTCGTGGCTTCTGGCTGACCAATGGCGGCCTTGCGGAATTCGCCTCTCGCCTCAATGAACCGGCCTTTAATGCCCATGCCGTCAGCGTGATTGCCTTTTTAGTCACCACATTGTTTATCATCATCGGCTATTTTCTGGCCTCAAGTCTTGTCGGCACGCGGATGCCTGCTCAGGCGTTTGTCATTGGCGCATTTCTCTTTGTCTTGCTCACCAGCTTCGGTAGTGGCTGGAATCTTGTCGGCACACGTTCTAACGACCCTTCGGAAGTTTGGTTCATCAACGGCACATCCAGCCAAACCCGTGCCCTCCGCCAGACTTTGCTAGAGCTATCCTTCCGGCAGACACAAGGTTTCCCGGAACTATCCGTCGTTGCCCTCGCGCCGGATGATGGCCCGGTAGCATGGCTCCTGCGCGATTTCCGTAATGCACAGTTTGTCGCCAGCGTGGACGAAGCCAGCACCGCGCAGGTCATCATCATGCCAAGCTACAGCCTGGCGGATGCGCTCGATTTACCGTCGCGTCCTTCGCTTCAGTTAGGCGCAATTTACGTCGGGCAGGATTTTGAGATAACCCGCACCTGGCGCAGTAGCTGGTTGGACGGCCTGCAAACGCTCGCATGGTGGTCTTCCCGGTTGGACAGTGGCGTAATTGCCCCCAATTACCGCCCTCAGGCGCTGGAACGTGTTGTGTTGTGGGTGCGGCAGGACGTTTATGATGGCAATTTGTTTGAATTATCAGACCGTTGAGGGTTTTAAGCATCCCGTGTGTATAGTAACTGTGTCGACTAAAATCAGGTGGTATCTGTGACGGAAAATCAGCCTAAAGAACAGGTTGAGGCATTAGCACTCATCCAACTTTGTTTACAAGGGGAACAAACGGCCTATACGGGGTTATATGATACCTTCGCCCCTATGGTGTACCGATTATGTTATGGCCTTGTGCTAAACAAGCAGGATGCGGAAGACGTTCTGCAAGAGGTGTTCGTGTACGCCTTTAAAAATCTGTCGCGCTATGAACCGACTAAATCCGCGTTTAAGACGTGGCTTTATACGATTGCGGTCAGCAGATGCCGCAATACTTACCGTCGTAAGCATATCCCGCAAATTGATATTTCTCAGCTATTCAGCACTCAAATGGCCGCGCCGACTTCGGAACGGCCAGAGGCGATGCTTGCACAGCGCAACGCACAGGATGCGCTGTTGCGGGCGCTCTCTCAACTTCCGGCCTATCTGCGCGAAGCCGTGATCCTGCGTTATGGGCACAGCCTGACCTACCGCGAAATCGCGGATGTGATGAACTGCCCACCCAAAACAGCAGAGAGCCGTGTTCGGCTTGCGCATGACCACCTCCGCAAAATTTTGCAACCGCAAGGGCAAGCTCTTTTAGATGAGTTAGTGAGTTTTTAACGCGATGTTTGGGTTTAAAGTTCTGTACTGTAAAGCAAAGATGGCCGCTTACGTTAACGGCGAAACGCCGCTGGACGTACGCCGCCGTATCGGGCGTTATATAGACGAAATCCCCGTGTGTTATGCGCTATACAGGGATCATCTTCAACTGCAAAGGGATTTAACCGCGTCGTTGCCTTCTTTTGGGCATCCCTCCACCACCCAGCTAGACCGCGTGTGGGCGGGTATTCAGGATGAACTTACGCCGCGTCCGCCTTCAGTCGGGTATGGTAACAATTGGCGCTGGAGCGTGGCCTCGCTTGGCTTGGTGCTTATGGTAGCCTTGCCCTTGATCTTTAATTCGGCAACGCCTCCGTATAAACCAACCGCAACCCTGAATACAACGCAAGTCGCGGTTGCAACGTCTGTTCCTGGCATCTTGCACGAAGCACAACCGGAAGAACAAACACTCATATTGACCCCTGCGCCGCCCATATTGGCGGAGTGGGTAGAAGTTACCGATGTGGCAGTAGTTGAATTGAAACCGGCGGCGGCGATTACGCCCCATCAAGATAGTTAGAGGGTTTTATGGCGACCAGAACATTTGATGAATCACGCTCCGACAACGCCCTGAACGCGGTTTTCTCCCGTTCAGTTGTGCTCAATTGGGAGCTAATTGCATATATCGTGATTTTCGCATTGGCACTTTTCACGCGCTTCCACATGCTGGAAGCCCGTGCCATGAGCCACGACGAAAGCCTGCATACTGTTTTCTCCTACGACTTATTCGCCACAGGCAGATATGTGCACAACCCCATGATGCACGGCCCTATTCTTTTCCACATGACCGCGCTCTCTTACGCGCTGTTCGGCGCGGATGACGCGACATCCCGTTTTTATCCTGCCATTCTTGGCGTACTCATGGTGATGTTCCCGTTGTTGTTGCGCCGTTGGCTAGGGCGCACGGGCGCGGTGCTTGTCGCTGTGATGTTGCTCATCTCGCCCATGTTGCTGTATTACAATCGTTACATCAGGCACGATACGCCGTCTATATTATCCGGTATGTTGCTTTTTTGGGCGGCCTTAATGTACATCAGTGGCCCGCAAAACGTGCGACGAAAGGCGTATTGGCTCTATATCATCGCGGCGGCCATGTTGTGGAATCTTGGCTCAAAAGAGACCGCCTTCATCTACATCGCTATCTTCGGCGCGTTCCTGATGTTCTATTGGTTTGCGCGGGTGTGCCAGCATTACTTTAAGCTGGATGGTCGCATGGCCTTCTACGCCCTCATGATGTCTGTACTCACGGCGGGCGCGGTCACACTGGCTATGATTGTTGTCATCACCATCACATTAGGCCAGTACCCCACACTCACAGAACGTGCGGATTTTGTCGTTAATCAGTTTGCCGCACTGTTTTCTGGCGGCGCGGTCACGGTGGATTTTCTCACCTTCTTGGCATGGACGGGGCTAACCCTCGTCTTCACCCTGACGGTACTCATCGGCACAGCAATTTGGGCGTATCGCGCCCGTGCGGTGCATCTCACCGCCTTAGATGTTCTCGTGGGCACATTTTCGCTCTTGCTGATGTTTGTTATCACCAATGCTTTCTCTCATCAGACCACCACCAATGACTTTGGGGAAGTCGTCCGCACCAGTACAACGGCGGCCTCGCTTTCGTTAGGGCTAATTGCGTCCCTCTCTGTCTTGTTGGTTTATAGCGCCGTGCGTATTACACTACGCCGCCAGTTTCTCGTCCATCTCGGCTATATCTTTGTGCTTATTTTAGCCTTCTTCCTTGTGCTAATCGTCGTGGAAGAACTCTCGCACGAATCATCGCGTGTAGTCAGCACGACTGAAGTTTTTGACCAGCCCGACCCCCTCAACCCGGAATCCGCCGGTGTGGTTTCGGGCGTCACAACATTTAAAGAATACCCGCTTGTCATCGCTTGGGCGTTGGCCGCCGTTGTCATCGGCCTGATGATTTACACCAAAGCCAAAGGTTGGTGGCGAGAGGTTAAACACTTCCCGGAGCTTGATGTCCTCATCGTCATGGGGTCGCTCATCCTTCCCTGGCTAACGGCGGTTTTCATCCGCATGGCAAGCAGTGAGGCAGTGGATTGGGTACGCATTGGCGGCCAGCTTGCATGGATTCAAAACATCCTGCCCGTCAGTAGCCCCGCGCAGATAGGGCAGTTCGTCATTGGCTTCTTGGCTTTCCTGCCTATGGCACTCATCTCTATAGCCGTTGGCCTTGCGTGGAACTGGAAGCGTTGGCTCATCGCCGCGACGGTCTTCCATGTGTTGTTCGCCATCTTCTTTACGACCGTCTTCAGCAACATTCAGGGCTTGGCAAGTGGCATGGTTTACAGCCTGCAATATTGGATGGAACAGCAAGGCGTCCGGCGGGGCAGTCAGCCGCAGTATTACTACACCAATATCATCATGCCCATGTATGAATTTTTGCCCATTGTCGGCTCTTTGCTGGCGATGGTGGCCGGATGGGTCTTCTTCTGGCGCAAACGTGCGGAGCGCGACCTACAGTTAGATGGCGCACCTCTATATCTATCCGATGATGACAAATCCAAGCGTGATGACTTGCCACACATGGCCGGCTCAATATCTTACTTCCACGACAATCCAGCGACACAGGACACAACAGACGACTTAGACGCCGAAACGCCCGTTGTACACATCACCGCAGAAGACCTCAAAGAAGCGTATAATCGCTTTGATGGCGCGCCCGACCAGCCAGAACCCGACCTCAACCGCGAGGCCGATACGATCTGGTATGCTTCGGAGCTACCCGCGCCGACAAAAACGCTGTGGGTGGGCTTTGTGTTAGGCTTTGTGGCAACCTTCGGCTTTGGTCTGATGCTGTTTAATATGCTTCTTCACGCCGGGCAGGATGTCAGCATTTTAGGGCTGTTCACGGTCAGCAGTTTAGTAGCCGCGCTTTTAGGCGTGCTAATCTTCGCACTCGGTTTCACGGGCTTGATGGTCTGGTTTATGCCTTCAGCCACGCTAAACCTGCGCGAGCAGGCACTCAAAGATAACTACGCAGACCCGTTTGAAGCAATCCCGCAAGAAGTCGGTGAGCGCGAAGGCTGGCGCTTGAATTATGTGCCTTTCTTGCTTTTTGTGTCATGGTGGGCCGTGTTCAACTTGTTCGGATACACTCTCGCAGGCGAGAAGATGCCCTGGCTTGCCACGCATCTCACTGTGCCGATGATTCTACTCACAGGCTGGTACTTTGGCCGCGTGATTGACCGCATCCAGTGGACGAAGTTTGTCAACTATGGCTGGCTGTTACTGTTGCTCTTTCCTTTACTGGTTGTCGCTTTCTTGCAGTTGATACTGCCAATATTGGGCGGTCAACCGCCGTTTAACGGCGTATCTCAGCAGGATTTACGCTGGACATATAGCTGGCTGGCCGCGTTGGTTGTTTTTGGTGGGGTAGCGGCAGGCGTCTATTGGCTGGCCTCAAAATATACGGGCTGGCCGCACGTCCGCCGTATGTTTGCGCTCGTTGTCTTTGTTGGCCTGGCGTTGTTTACCTTCCGTGTTTCGTGGTTGGCAAACTACATCAACTATGACCTTGCTACCGAGTTTCTGGTTTATGCCCATGCTGGCCCCTCCAATAAGTTTGTCGTGGAGCAATTGCGCGACCTCAGCATTCGCACGACGGGCGGCACGGACATGCGTATCATGTACGACCATAAATTCTCATGGCCGGGTAGCTGGTATCTGCGCGACTTCCGCGATGCCGGGTCTGCCATTTACATCGGCACGCGCGTCCCCACCCAGCAGGAACTGGAAAGCGTTGTTGCGGTGTTGGTTGGCTCGGATATGAACCCGCGTGTTCAGCCACTCTTGGAAGACGCTTACCAGCAATTCGACTACGTGCGTATGTGGTGGCCCATGCAGGATTA
>DAIMZF010000089.1:11023-13107 GCA_036734085.1 Aggregatilineales bacterium | reverse complement strand
CATCACAAAAACTACTCCGCGATAAGCATACTTATCACGAGTAATAATTGAAAGAAAAAACGGTATCATGCAGATACCGTTTGATTTGATGCCCCATACGGGGTTCGAACCCGTGTTTTAGCCTTGAGAGGGCTACGTCCTAGGCCACTAGACGAATGGGGCTAAGTCCTCAGTATACTACTGAACGCTGTTTCGTTAGTCAAGTGTGTATCCATCCCATACATCAATCGAATGCTGTCCGTTGAGTGCTGTTTGCTTGCTTGCGCTATAATGAGGACTGACCATATACGATTATTTCCACTTGAACGAAATGAGGTTAATTATGAAGCGAACTCGTTACAGTACGAGGATATTACAGCTACTTCTGCTCATGTTGCTTGCAACAGTCATCGGAGCATGTAGTTTAGGACGCTCTTCAGATGCTCCTGCTGAAGAACAAGAGATAACAGCTATTCCCACAACAGACCCGTTTGGGCCGTCAGCTACACCAACGCCGATTACTCAAGCAGGTGTGCCTACTTCTCTTCCAATCCCAACGCAAGGTAGCATACTTCCCGCAACATCCATCTTCCCTACTGCATTTGTGCCTGCACAGCCACAACCACAGCCGCAGAATGTATCACCAACGAGTACGCCAATGCCGACAAGTATTTTCATCTTGTCACCATTGCCTGGTAATGTTGTGGCCGGCAGTGTACAAGTAATTGGATCGGCCATACATTCAAATTTCTTGCAATATCAATTGGAGTACGGCCCAGACCCTAATCCATCAAACTTATGGTTTCCCTTGTCCGGTGCTGTACAATCCCCTGTTGTAAACGGATTACTTGGCATCTGGAATACAACGGTATTGAATGATGGTCAATATCAGCTACGTTTACGGGTTTTCCTGCGGAATGGCACTGACGGTGGCACTGTTGTCGTTAACGGAATTCGCGTGCGTAACCAGGCCCCCACACCTGTCCCGTCAAATACGGCCGTTGTTGATCGCCCTATGGCCGCATTTACGCAAAACGTCAATACAGGTACAGCCCCACTAAACGTCCAGTTCACAAATTTATCTACTGGTAACATTACAGGCATAGAGTGGCGCTTTGGTGATGGCACAGTGAGCAATGCACAAAGCCCGGCACATACATTTGCTAATCCTGGTTCTTACCCCGTAACACTCACTGTTACTGGGCCGGGCGGTAGCTCTAACGTTACAAGGCAAATCGTTGTTCAAGGCCAAAACCCTCCAGTTTCTGCATTTACGCAGGATAGAACAGAAGGCCCTGCCCCACTGACAGTAAACTTTCAAGATATTTCTACGGGAGGATCTATTACTAGTAGGTCGTGGAATTTTGGTGATGGTAATACGTCCACTCAACAGAATATCAGCCATACATTCCAGTCCGTTGGAACTTACAATGTAATCTTAGAAGTGACGGGGCCTGGAGGTAATTCCTCCTCAACACGACAAATAAGAGTGGGCAACCCTATAGAAATTGCTATCACACCTGACATTAATGCCAACAATCCATTGAGAGTGGATATTGCCGCCAGTGTAACAGGTGGTTCCGGGACATATACTAGCTATAGTTGGGATTTTGGTGATGGTCAAGCATTACCAAACCAGACAACGCCAAATACTAGCGTGACTTATGCCTCCGCCGGAACGTACACTATTGGCTTGACAATACGTGATAGTCAAAACAACGAAAAGTCCGCAAATGCTATCGTTACAGTTCAAGAGCGCCCTGCTCTCGAAGCCAACTTCAACATCGTGCCTGCCGAAGCCACCGCGCTACAGCGCACATTTGAAGCTATCGCATCCGGCGGCACAGGCGCCTACAGCTACGGCTGGCAGTTTGGCGACGGCAACGGTGCTGAGGGGCAAAGCGTCACCCATACCTACGCGCAAGCCGGGAGCTATACCATCACGCTGACTGTGAGCGACGGCGAGAACACCGTTGAAGTCGCGCAGACCCTGACCATCGAGGAACAGGTTGTTCTGCCGCCACTGGAAGCTAATTTCAGTATCGTTCCGGCCGAAGCCACCGCGCTACAGCGCACATTTGAAGCTATCGCATCCGGCGGCACAG
>DAIMZF010000089.1:0-10923 GCA_036734085.1 Aggregatilineales bacterium | reverse complement strand
CGGCGAGAACACCGTTGAAGTCGCGCAGACCCTGACCATCGAGGAACAGGTTGTTTTAACACCTATAGAAGGCAACATATCATCAAGTCAGGATGTTAGTGATCCATTCCTGTTTAACTTCAGTGCGTCGGTATCTGGAGGGACGGAAGCGTTCACCTTTGTCTGGAACTTTGGAGACGGTACAATCCAACCTGTTTCTGACCAGGCAACATCATCGCATCGTTATGGCACACAAGGCACCTATACAGTGACAGTAATTGTCAATGATGGACAATCAGAGGCAACATTCACCACGACAGTTTCCATCACACAGCAATTGATTGTCCCTGTACAGCCTAACATCAATGAAATAACGAATGATCTGAGGCCAATCTACAACGCCGCAACAAACCCAGAACAGGAAACACCGCGCAATACGGGTGCTATTGCTATCATCGGTGATCAGACAGCGAGTAATCCAAACTTCTTGCTACCCTTCCGTGCTGGTGAACCCTATACTGTGACAGATAGCGCCGCTTCACTTGGCTCGGTGATTTCTCGCTTTGGAGATGGTCTGAATCAGCGTAATGTACCCTCTCTGGAAGCACTTATCTCGCCGAGTGGTGACCCTGCTTGTAACGGTCAAACTGAGTTGGTTTGCTATATCAACCAGACAAACTCGACTATTGTTGTGATTGGGGTTGGTATACAAGATGCCATCAATATGACTGATGCATCAACGCTAGATAACCGACTGAATCAAGCGATACAACAGGCTATCGCGGCAAATTCAATCCCTGTTTTGCTGACGCTGTATCCATCCGAAGAAGCAACTATGCAAGCAGGTATTGATACGGTCAATGCCGCCATCATTCGTGCCGGAGACGTTAATAACGTCCCTGTGATTAACGTTTGGCGTGCCGTGAATGATATTCCTGGTGGTGTGGTTGGCTCAACGCCAAGCACAGACCCACAAGGGGCTGGTTATCTAACCTTCCCACCATCAGCCGGCTTTAATGCTATGAATTACTACACACTGGCTACGCTCAATGATATTGTAAACGCTGTGTTCGACTAAATGTAACAGATGCTACAATAGGGACTCTGATTTTACATGGAGTCCCTATGCCCTCAAACAAAGATATAAATGTGGAAGTTGAAGTTACGCAAGGCATCGAAGACATATGCGAGATGGAAATTCATCAAAAGATTAAGTCATTTACCTTGCTAAAACGACACATCGGCGCTATTACGTTTGAATATTCAGGTAGGTTATCTGACTTGACGAGACTAAAGACCGCCAATGCCGCATATATCGTGCAAGACTTTGATATTCCACGTCCTAAAGCCCTGATGGGACACCAAAACATCACAAAAATTCTGGATACCATATCTCATGTCACGATCAACGATAAATACAAGACACTCACCATTAGTGCCGCAGGGTCAGATTCATCCGTGATGACCCGCTTCAAGGAAGAGATAAGTCAGGCTACGAGCTTGCAAGCGGAAGATACCGGAGATTTACTGTTACGAGTGCGTAAAAAAGATGATAGTTGGCAAGTGCTGACTCGCACAACGCCTCGTCCACTTGCTACCCGAAGCTGGCGACTCTATGACATGCCCGGTGCTTTGAACGGGCCGGTTGCCTATGCAATGAATATGCTTTTGCCTGGCAACGTAACCTGCATTAATTTTATGTGCGGTTCAGGTACACTAATGGCTGAAAGACCGGATAATTTTTCGCCTTACATCTGCGGCCTAGACATTGACGCTGAAGCACTCGCTTTAGCTAAAGAAAATCTAAATACGGCAAATATCGTTGCCCCGCCTCTTATACTAAGTCATGCTACAACTTCTCCTTTTAAAGATAGTAGCATAGACGCACTTACGGCAGACCTCCCATTCGGTCAGTTAAAGGGGTCTCATAAAAATAATCAGGCGTTGTATCCACGAGTTTTGAAAGAGATGTGGCGCGTTCTAAAGACTGATGGCATTGCAGTTCTTATCACACATGAAGTCAGATTGATGGAAAACCTACTTAGAAATGACTCATGGTATGTTGAGCAAATCCGTAAAGTAAGCTTGCGGGGCTTACATCCGAGGATATATGTATTGCGGAAAAATCAAAGACCGTTATGATAGAAACTTGTTGCTGAATAAGGGATTGTTTGATGCGATTTTATTTGTTACTGGTCTTATCTTTACTGCTGATTACTGGATGCACGACAGAAGAACCAACCGTTTATTTAGTTCGCTTACAGGTAGACGGCACGGAATATATCTATCAACATACGGAAACAATTACCGTTGAACGCTTTTTAAGGGATGCAAATGTTGAACTCGCTGATCTTGACCGTGTGTATCCAGAATTATGGACACAGATAGCAGATGAGATGCGTATTACCGTTGTTCGCGTGCGTGAGCAGGAATATTGTGAAGAGGAAGAAATACCTTTTCGTCAGCAGACTCAACTTGCGGAAGGTATTCAGCAAGAGCAAATCGCGCAGATTGGACAAAATGGCCTGGAGCAGATTTGCTACCGGGTACTAATTGAAAATGGTGTGCGCCAACAAGCTCAGCAAATCCGGCGTTTTACAGTGCGCGAACCTGTTGATGAAATTGTGTTTGTCAGCCCTTCTCAAGAACTTGAACCCGTCGCTATTGCGGGAACATTAATCTATATCAGCAATGGCAATGCCTGGATCGTGCGCGGGGATAGTTCCCGTCGTCGGCCATTAACAACCACTGGCGATCTCGATGGCCGGGTATTCACAATTTCTGAAGATGGCCGTCAACTGCTCTTCACACGACGTACACAGGATGAAGCAACGTTTAATCGGTTGTGGTATATCCCTAATACTCTGTTGCCAACACCAGAACTTATCCAACTGTTGCCGCAAGATATTTTATATGCGGATTGGATACCGAATCGCCCGAATACCTTTAGTTATTCCACAGCAGAGCGGCAACAGTCCTCACCCGGCTGGCGGGCATTTAATGACCTGTGGTTTATGTCTATAGACCCCGATACAGGCTCGCAAATCCGTATTGAGTTGATTCTCGATCAATCATCAGGTGGTGTGGCTGGCTGGTGGGGTACGAATTACGAATGGTCACCAGATGGCAGTCGTCTGGCATGGATACGTGCTGATGGTATAGGCTTGGTCAATTTGCAAGCGGGCGAGTTAGGTGATTCATTACTGCGTTACGAGTATTTTAGTCCACCAGCACAGGATTGGTCATGGCGAACAACAGTCTCGTGGTCGCCATTAAGCGATATACTGCTTGCGACCACACATGGTTCGCCAATCGGTAACGAGCCGGCATCCGCCAGCCCTGTTTTTAATATCAGTATGGCCGCCGCAGATGGTCGTTATAATGCGGATGTCGTTCAACGTACTGGAATTTGGTCTACACCTAAGTTTTCTCCTATAACCGAGAACGGACAAACAGGTTTCGTGGATGGGCAAATTGCTTACTTACAAGCCCGACAATGGGACGCAAGCATCAATGGTGAATATGATCTGATTATCGCAGACCGGGACGGTAGCAACGCTCAGGTTATCTTCCCGCAACGTACACAGCCCGGCCTGCGTGCAGATCAGTTCGCGCAAGACTTTACATGGAGTTATGACGGCGCAAGAATTGCCCTCATCTATCAGGGTAATTTGTGGCTGATTGACGTTGAAACTGGTGCAAGTTACCAAATCACTCAAGACGGGAGAGCGTCTAAGCCTGCATGGTCAAGATAAATCGACAATCGACTATCTTTGTTATTTCGGTAATTTTTTTGATCGGTAGCCTTGTCGCATGTTTTGCTACCTTAGAGCAAAGCCGCTTTTACCTGCGTGGTTACGTAAATCCACTTTCAACTTTAGACCTGCCTTATCGCTTGCCGCGTTTCGGCGTCAACGCGGATTTGACACAGTACGAACCAGAAGACCTGATTAACCAACTTGATCGTATGCAATCGCTTGGTGTGCGATGGGTACGGCAAATAGTGTCGTGGCGTCAAACCATGCCGGCACAATTTGAATATAATTGGACAGCTTGGGACAATATTGTTGAAGCACTGGCAGGTTATCCAGATATTCAAATTATCCCTGTCTTGGTGGATGCTCCAGACTGGGCATCGGCAGGCTCCCGAGAAAATGCATGGTCAACCCCATTAAATGTTGCACAGTTTGCAGATTTTGCAGGACAGTTTGCATTCCGCTATGCCGACTCGATAACCTATTACCAGATATGGGATGAACCAAACATCTTCACAGGCTGGGGCAATGAGAATCCTAACCCTATACATTATTTAGCGTTGTTGCAGGCGGCTTATACGGCGATTCATCAAGTGGATAGTGATGCACATATCATCGCCGCCGCGCTGGCACCAACTACAGAAGATGGTCCCCAAAACATTAGCGATATAACTTATCTGCGTCGATTATACCAATTGGGTATTGCGGACTACAGCGACTCTATTGCCGCGAAACCTTATGGATTTGACTTGCCGCCAGATGATAGGCGTGTCCAGCCTGACATACTTAATTTCTCGCGGATTATCGCTTTGCGAGAGATTATGGTCGAATATGGCGACGGGCAAAAATTGCTGTGGGCCAGTAATTGGGGGTGGAATAACCAAGAGTCGATGTGGGGAAATGTCACACAAGACCAGCAAATTGATTACACATTAGATGCGCTTATACGTGCAGAAACCGAATGGCCTTGGCTTGGCGGGCTTATTCTTAGAGAGTGGCAACCGGATTTATCGTCTGATAACTCTGCTAGTGGGTTTGCATTGGTTGATGTAGCTAATCAGGCAACGCCACTGTATGAAGCACTTCAAAACTCCCCCCCGTTACAACGTATTGCCGCAACCAATGGACTTTACCGTGCTAACACAGCGTATGCCACGTATTCTGGCACATGGAGTTTTAGTGATTTTGGTGCAGATGTTGGATGGGTACAAGATAGTCACCTGACATTTAACTTTTATGGGCAGAATGTGGGCATTATCACTCGGCAAGATGATTATGTGACAAATTTGTTCATCCGGGTGAATGATGTCCCAGCGAACAACCTCCCACACGATTCTAACGACAATGCTTACTTACTGCTACGTAGCCGCAATCTATCCCCTGTGTTGGAAAACATTGCTGTAGCAACTGACTTGCTACTAGGAAACCATCTACTACAAATAAATGCTGATGAACTCATACCGGATGAACCCTTGCATCGCTGGCCGATAGTTGGGTTTGCCGTTGGCCTAGACGACATCTCTCGTCCGTATCAAAGTCAATCGCAAATCGCCGGGATAGCTGTTGTATTTAGCTTATTAGCCGCCGTTATCAGCGCTCCTAGAGTTAATTGGTCAATAATCGGCCAACTATGGCGACCTATCGGCCAATTATCTCGTTTTATAGTGAGCTTCATGACATCCATCGCATTGATGTTAGGGATGCTCATCACATGGCATGAAGGTTATCCACAGCTATTTCGTAGAGAGCCTATACAAATTGTGTTGTCTATCATTACGGGTGGCCTTATTTATTGGAACAACTTCGGCTTGGTTGTTACGTTTATAGCCGCTGGATTATTATTTTTAATTATCTACAATGACATTCGTATCGGTGTTTTACTAACAACCTTCTGGACGCCGTTTTTCCTGTTCCCGGTAGAATTGTATCTGTTTGCCTTCCCGATGGTGGAGATATTACTCGTCATCACGTTGCTTGCATGGATTCTGCGTGGAATGGTGATTTACAAAAAACAAGGCAGTTTACAACGCCCTAAAGTCAACATTATTGATTACCTTGTAGTAAGCCTCCTGATATTGGGTGTGTTCGGGTTTTTCAGCTCCGGCCAAAGAGGAATAGCCGTGACTGATTTTAGGACGTTATTTATTCAGCCGACATTATTGTATGGCATTGTGCGCTTTAGTGGGTTTGACCGGCAAATGTTAATTAAAATCGTATTCGTGCTTATTTTATCCGCATTTGTTGTAACAATTATCGGCCTGTATCAATTCTTCACAGGGACATACATCACTGCTGAAGGTGGTATACGACGACTGGTAAGCGTTTACGGTTCGCCCAATAACGCCGCATTGTATTTGGAACGCATTTTGCCATTTCTATTGGCTATAGGATTGGTGTTTAAAAAGCGTATACGGATTGTTGCTTTATCGTGCGGTGCTTTAATACTCGTCGGTCTACTGCTCACGCAAAGCGCCGGCGCTTTGTTTTTAGGCGTTCCCGCACTGATTGTGTGTGTTGTGTGGATTATCTATAGAAAGAATGCTTTAAAATTTCTGATTCCGCTTGCCCTATTCGGCGGCGTATTTTTAATTGTAGCTGTACAATCTCCCCGCTTTGAGCGGTTGCTTGACGTTACATCGGGTACGAATTTTTACCGCATCCGTGTTTGGCAGAGTTCGCTTAATATGCTGGCAGATTACCCTTTGACCGGGATCGGCCTTGACCAGTTCTTATATGAATATCGCGGAGTGTATATTCTGCCAGATGCTTGGGAAGAACCCAATTTATCGCATCCGCACAATATCCTGTTTGATTTCTGGTTGCGTCTGGGGATATTAGGCGCATTCTTCATAATCATCATGCCTATCGCGCTAGTTATGGCATTGCGTAAAGCACTGAATAATTATCGCTTTGTAGATGATTGGCTATTTGCGATTACGGTGGGTATTGCAGGGAGTTTGACGACAGTTTTCGCGCATGGCTTGGTAGATAATAGCATTTTCGTGATTGATCTTGCGTATGTGTTTATGCTCTTGTTGGGCATGTTAGCCATTTTGAAGGATGGCGGGATGGTTGACGCAAAACACCACATAATGGTCTAATGAATTAACTATCGGCTTGTGACCCGGAGCAATAATATGAAAGCGAAAGTCAACAAGATGACGATTAACCTTGTACAGGGTGATTTACTGTCACAAGTTGCGGATGCTCTTGTTGTAGTCACAGACCCTAATTTATCAATGACACCCCAGCTTCGACAGCTTATCGGCGGCGAGATTGAAGCGCGGGTGAAGCAAATCGGCTGGTCAGACGTGGGTACGGCGGTTATGACCGACTCCGGGAATTTAGAGAATGCCTTGCGCTTGATTCATGCAGTTGCACCCCGTTGGGGAGAAGGTGCAGAGCGCGGGAAGTTAGCAGGTTTAGTATGGGAATGCTTACGTATTGCGGAAAACAGTCAACTACGCTCAATTTGTATGCCGGCCATCTCTGCAGGGGTACTAGGCTATCCGATAGAAAGCAGTGCCACAATCATATTAGAACGCATTGTGGATTACACGTTTGAAGAAACATCAACATTACAAAATATCACCGTTTGTCTTTCAACAGATAGTGAGTTTGGGGTCTTCAAAGAGGAATTAATGCGGCAAATTGAAGACCTTCAACAAGGCGATGAAGGTCAAATGCGCGTTTGATTAGACTATAAGAGCATGGTAAACTGCACGAACAAAACGTAAAACATAGGAGATAGTTTCGTGCGTGTTCTGATTACAGGTGGTGCAGGGTTTCTAGGATCACATTTGTGCGAGCGATTTCTGGCTGAAGGCAGTGAAGTTATCTCGATGGATAACTTGCTGACCGGAAGTCGGCAGAATATCGCACACCTTGAAAACAATCCCATGTTTTCTTTTATTCAACATGATGTCTCCAAACACATTGACATTGAAGATTCGCTTGATATTGTATTGCATTTTGCCTCCCCTGCTAGCCCAATTGATTATTTAAAGTATCCGATACAGACACTAAAAGTAGGCGCATTAGGCACACATAACACACTAGGGTTAGCTTTAGCCAAAGGCGCGAAATATTTACTAGCTTCTACATCAGAGATATATGGTGACCCGCTTATCCACCCTCAACCAGAAACTTATGTAGGTAATGTGGATACTATTGGCCCGCGCGGTGTATATGATGAAGCAAAACGTTTTGCTGAGTCAATGGTTATGGCATATCATCGTCACCACAAGTTAGATACTCGTATTGTTCGTATCTTCAACACTTATGGGCCACGGATGCGCTTAGATGATGGACGTGTTGTGCCTAACTTTGTCGGGCAAGCCTTGCGGCAACAACCCCTGACTGTTTATGGAGATGGGTTACAAACTCGCAGTTTCCAATATGTGGATGATCTTGTTGAAGGGGTTTATCGACTATTGAATGCAGATTATAATGACCCGGTAAATATTGGCAATCCTACCGAGATGACTATTTTGCAATTTGCAGAAGTCATCAACCAACTAACTGATAATCCATCTGGAATCGTTTTTGAAGACCAGCGCATCAAGGGAGACCCACAAACACGTCAGCCGGACATCAGCCGTGCTGGTGTCGTGCTGGGATGGGAACCTAAAATAGACCTGATGACTGGCTTGCAAAGGACAATACAATATTTCCGTGAAGTGGTCAGCTATACATCAGAATAACAAACATCAACTTGAATATGTATACATAGCCCTCGCCTTTTGCTTGGGCTTTTTATTGGTTGCGTCCTCATTGGAACAGTCGGGTCTTGTTGTTCTTATCCTTAGCTTGCTCGCGCTCTCTTTTTTTACACCCATCGTTCCGCTATCTGCATTACTTATTTTGTCACCCGCAAGGACATTAATTGCGACTGAATCAGGCTTGCAACTTCCTTTGGATATTGGTCAATTATTGTTACTCTCTTTTGTAGGATTTTGGTTCTTGAACGCTATCCGCTATCGCATTCCTATTATAAAAACGGCACAATCACCCATAATGTGGTCTTTGCTTCTGTTTGTTTCACTCACAGGTGTAACGGGGCTTATCGCCGGAAGCATTATGGCCTGGTTAACAGAGTGGCTGAAATGGATAATCATTATAATTTTGGCGTTGTACGTGCTAAACAACCCGCACCATAAATTATGGTTTGCTTTTCTGCTTGTTCTGAGTGGGGTGTCCCAAGCCATCATTGGACTATATACATTTGTGGGTGGCAGTGGCGCAGACCATTTAAGGATTACAGCAGGCTTCTTCCGTGCATTTGGCACATTCGGCCAACCTAATCCATTTGGCGGCTTTATGGGGCTAATCGCACCACTGGCAATTATGTTCTGTTTAGCCTTTTTACTGGCTTATCTACGCCAGCCTTCGCGCATAACGGGCATTCTAACGTTGTTTTATGGGGCATCTGCGCTGATTATCACGACGGCTTTATTTGCTTCATGGAGTCGAGGGGCATGGCTGGGTTTTGTGGTGTCTTGCGGTGTGATGTTGGCCGCTTTGCCGCGTAAATTATGGCAGAACCTTACAATTTTAAGTATTACAATTTGCGTCAGTTTGCTTGCTTTAATGTCAAATATTCTCCCTATGACTGTCATAGACCGAATGCAGAATGCAGTCCAGGAACTGGTTGTGATTGCAGATGTACGGGGCGTATACATTACGCCAGAAAACTATGCCGTAATAGAACGCCTGGCACATTGGCAAGCCGCGCTGAATATGGCACAGGATAATCCTATCTTAGGGGTTGGATTTGGTAACTATGACAATGCTTATGAGAAGTATCGATTACTTAACTGGGAAATGTCTTTAGACCATGCACACAATTACTACTTGAATGTTTTGGCGGAGACTGGCACTATTGGCCTCTTGGCTTATTTACTGCTATTTTTCGTGATTATTTTTAAGACATGGCAAGCACGCATCCACCCGGATAATACATCTCGTTTTATAACGATCGGTTTGCTAGGAACATGGGTTTATCTGGCTACGCACAGCCTGACAGACAATTTATATGTCAATAATGTTTTTATTCACATGGGTATCATGATAGGCTTATTGGCCGCTCTCATTAGAGATGTCTCCGGCACGGTGAAAGACAGGCAAGATGGCGCAATCGACAGTTGAAATTTTTGAAGAGAAAGACCCTGCATCGTTAGATACAAAACATTTCAAGACCCCGCTAGATGGCATCATCGTCAGGATTGCTAATCGCTACGGCGGCAACAACGCCAAAGAACTAGAACGATTTATAAAGTTTGCAATTGTTGGTGTCACTGGCGCTGTGGTCGACCTTGGTCTGTTAGCTGTGTTACAAATGACGCTGCTTCCTCCTGCCGCTTACCTGGCTATACCATTAGATTACAACCTGCACGGGCTGTCATTGAACTTCAATATAATGGCAACGCCTTTGCATCTCAATGTAGCATTTGCAACAACGCTTGCGTTTATATCTGCTGTGGTGAGCAATTTCATCTGGACAACACTCTGGGTTTATCCAGAATCACGTAGTCGTAGTATGCGCCGCCAACTGACTCAATTTTTCTTCATCAGTGTTGTGGGCTGGTCTGCGCGCACTTTATGGATTACGGTGATGTATGTTTCTATCGGCGCGTGGGTTGCTCCTGCATTAGAGCCTATCATCCAAATCGTAGACCCGTCCTTTAACCTCACACCTTTGTCAGAAAAAAGTGTCGGGAGCATTGTCGCACAGCTCATTGCAATGGTTGTCGTGATGTTATGGAACTTCTTCGCAAATCGGTATTGGACATTCAATGACGTTGATTAAGTCGTCTCAACATGCCAACGATCGCTATTGATTACACGCCGGCATACGAGCAAAGTGGTGGCATTGGCCGCTATGTCAGGGACTTAGTGGCCGCGCTCGGACGCATTGACGAACAAACAGATTACCGTCTATTTGTAGCGGGCACTACTAGGCACGATTTACACTATATTCCTGGGGATAACTTTGTATGGCGCACAACGCGCTTATCACCCCAATGGTTAGCACGTCTTTGGTATAGGCTGAAATTACCTGTTCCAGCGCAAGTTTTCTTTGGTAATGTTGAACTTTATCATGCAACAGATTTCGTGCTTCCACCCCTAAGAAGGTACACGCGCTCTTTGCTTACTGTGCATGACCTATCATTTGTGCGCGTCCCGGAAA
>DAIMZF010000088.1:0-13325 GCA_036734085.1 Aggregatilineales bacterium | reverse complement strand
CTTTATCTGTAATAGCAGAAAGCGTGAGATGAGCATTCGGAGCCATAATCCCTTTGCGCGAACTTAAGACGCCGCCCAAGATGACACGACAGATAAGCGAACGCGACAAGACTTCTGTCACTTCAAATTCGAGATTGCCATCATCCAGCAACAATCGCATCCCGCTAGCAATGTCCCGTACAAATTCTGGATGAGGTAGAGAAACAACGTTGTCTGTGCCATCAGCATCATTGAGCGTTAAAGTGATAATATCGTCACGCTCTAATGAGATAGGTTCTTTAACTATCCCGATGCGAATTTTAGGGCCTTGAATATCCGACATAATAGCGACAACGCGCTTTTCTTCCACAGCAATCTGGCGCACAAGGTCAATAGTTTCGCTGTGACGTTTATGATCACCATGCGAAAAATTAATGCGGGCAACATCCATGCCAGCGCGGATTAACTGGCGGATTGTATCTGCATCCCAAGACGAAGGGCCAATTGTCGCAACAATTTTTGTGCGCTTGTTGTAAATCTGGCTAGCTACCACGTAATCTCTCCCTGTTAAAATCGGAGAAAGTATTGCAAGTTTACGCAATACCTTCTCTAGTCAATGAACTATAGATTCAAGTTGGTAAAAGCAGACATCCCTGCATACTGCGCGGCACTACCTAATTGTTCTTCAATACGGAGCAACTGATTATACTTAGCAACACGGTCTGAGCGAGCAGGTGCACCTGTCTTGATTTGACCTGCATTCATAGCCACTGCAAGGTCAGCAATTGTCACATCTTCACTTTCACCACTACGGTGACTGGTAACAACCGTCCAGCCATGACGCTGTGAAAGTTCAGCCGCCGCAAAAGCTTCTGTTAAAGAGCCAATCTGATTAACCTTAAAGAGCAAAGAGTTTGCCGCTTTTTCCTTGATAGCTCGTCTGACTTTTGTCACATTAGTTACCAGCAAGTCATCCCCGACAATTTGCACTTTATCGCCAATGCCAGCAACAATTCGTGACCAATTTTCCCAATCATTTTCGTCTAAGCCATCTTCAATGGAGATGATAGGGTAGCGCGAAGCCCAATCTGTCCAAAAATCTACCATCTCAGTGCCAGTTAATTTTTTGCCTTCGATGGCTAAATCGTACGTGCCTGTACTCGCATCGTAAATTTCTGATGTAGCGGGGTCTAAAGCAATGTAGATTTGTTCACCAGGTCTATAACCTGCTTTTTCAATCGCTTCCATAATGACATCAAGCGCGGCCTGGTTGGATCCCAGGCTGGGCGCAAAGCCGCCTTCATCCCCTACGGCAGTCGAGTGGCCTTTATCGTGCAAAACCTTTTTGAGCGTCTGGTAAATTTCCACACCCCACTGCATTGCTTCCCGGAAAGACGAAGCACCAACAGGCATGACCATAAATTCCTGGAAGTCCGTACTGTTGGCGGCATGTTTGCCACCATTCATAATATTCATCATAGGCACCGGCAAAACATGCGCGTTCACACCACCTAGATAAGCATACAACGGAAGGCCGACACTATCTGCCGCCGCATGTGCAACAGCCATAGAAACGCCTAAAATAGCATTTGCGCCCAATTTTTCTTTGTTCGCAGTACCATCAATCTCGAGCATCAAATGGTCAATCACAATTTGCTCAGTTGCATCAAGTCCATTAAGTGCTTCCGCCAGCGTGCCATTGACTGTATCAACTGCCTTTAAAACGCCTTTACCACCAAAACGTGTTTTGTCGCCATCGCGCAATTCCAAAGCTTCATGCTCGCCGGTAGATGCACCACTAGGCACAATCGCGCGGCCAAAGCCACCATCGGATAAGCTAACTTCAACTTCTATCGTTGGATTTCCGCGTGAATCGAATACCTCACGAGCGAAAACACTCTCAATAAGTGACATCATAGACTCCTTGTTCCGTACATAGGTAAGGATTGACAACATCTATGATACATCTTGTCCTCAGAAAAGCCACACCTGAAGGGAATTTTGTTAAAGTTACCTTAAAAAATAGGCCATAATTTACAATTCATCTAAGGTCACATAAAATAAAAGCAGTAGCCGTCTTATAGTCGACAGTGAGAATTAAATTATGGGTACGCATCGTAACATTTATTTGGATTATTCCGCAACGACTCCAACCGACCCCCGTGTTATTGATAAAATGATGCCGTACCTAACAGAATTTTTTGGGAATACGTCCTCTGCTCATAGTTATGGCCGTCGAGCAGAAGACGCCATCGAGACTGCACGCGAGACAACTGCCAGCATCCTAAACTGTAAACCGAGTGAAATCATCTTCACAAGTGGTGGTACAGAAAGCGATAACTTTGCAGTGCGTGGTGTTGCTTATGCGCGTCGCAAGCAAGGTGATCATCTTGTGACAACACCGGTTGAACACAGTGCTGTCACGCGGACAATGAGCCAGCTTACCAAATTATCCGGCTTTACCCATACATTGGTTCATGTAGATAATACAGCGTCAGTGGATGTTGAAGAATTACTGGAAGTCTGTACAGATGCTACAACACTTGTTAGCATCATCTACGCGAATAATGAAGTAGGTACAGTAGCAGATTTAGCAAAAATTGCTTCCCATCTGCACGAACGTGGCATCCTATTACACACAGATGCTGTGCAAGCCGCCGGGCAACTCTCGATTGATGTACAAAAACTTGGCGTTGACCTGATGAGTATTTCCGCACATAAGTTTTACGGGCCAAAGGGCGTTGGCGCATTATACTGTCGGGAAGATGTCAAACTAGAACCAAGTCAGACGGGTGGTAGCCATGAACAAGGACGTAGAGCAGGGACGGTCAATACGGCAGGCATTGTCGCATTAGCGGAAGCATTAAGACTCGCTTACGAAGAACGTGACGAACGTCTGAAACACTACCAAACTTTACGAGATAGGCTGAAGGACGGCATACTCACACGTATTCCGGGCGCACATATTACTGGACATCCGGAAAAGCGCCTGCCATCGCACATCAGCTTTGTATTTGAAGACGTGGACAGCACACGGTTGATTATGCACCTGGATTTAATGGGTGTTGCCGCTAGTGGAGCATCTGCTTGTAAAACAGGCAATGCAGAGCCATCCAGTGTTTTGTTGGCTATGGGTTATCATCCAGAAATAGCCATCGGAAGCCTGCGGCTAACCATTGGTAAAGACACAACAGAAGCTGATGTCGATTATGCCATCAGCGCAATTGAAAAAGCGGTTGAAAAAGTGAGACAGTTGAATCGGATTGTAATGTGACAGAGAGAAAACGTGTTGTCGTCGCCATGAGTGGTGGTGTGGATAGTTCCGTCGCGGCGGCACTACTTGTAGAGCAAGGATATGAAGTTATCGGCATGATGATGCGCTTATGGGCAGAGGAATCTGCTGATGGTAGGGCGCACAATCGTTGTTGTACACCGGAACAAATGGCTGATGCTCGGCGTATCGCGGATAAAATCGGCATTCCGTTTTATGTGCTGGATACTAAAGATGTGTTTCGTAACACAGTCGTTGAGTATTTTATAGACCAGCACAGACAAGGCGTAACACCAAACCCATGTATTGAGTGCAACAGGCACATACGTTTTAACTATCTGTTTGAAAATGCGATGGCATTGGATGCAGATTATCTAGCTACCGGGCACTATGCCAAAATCGCACAGAATGATAACGGTAATTATCAGCTACTTAGAGGGACAGACCCACAAAAAGACCAGAGTTATGTGCTATGCGTTCTCAATCAACATCACCTGGCACATACATTATTTCCAGTAGGAGCTTATCCCAAGCCGGAAGTAAGGCAACTAGCGGCAAAATTCGGCTTGCCAACAGCGAGTAAACAAGACAGCCAGGACTTATGCTTTTTGGGTGATGGTGACTATCGGCGCTTTTTACGCGATTATGCCGCAGATATGATGCAACCTGGCCCGATTGTGCTAAAAACAGGCGAAATTATCGGTGAACATAGTGGATTAGCAAACTACACAATTGGTCAGCGTAAAGGGTTAGGACTAACATATGCTGAGCCACTCTATGTTATTGCCACTAATCCCTATAAAAATGCGCTGATTGTCGGTGTACATGATGAACTGGGCGACAGTGAACTAACCGCTAAACGCATGAACTGGATTACGCCACCACTTGTAAATGACACCTTTGAAGCAGAGGTAAAAATACGTTATAAGGCCAAACCAGTACCCGCTCACATCACACCATTGGACGATGACCGGGTACATGTTCAATTCTTCGAGCCATTACGTGATGTCACAGCGGGTCAGGGCGCAGTCGTCTATGATGGCGATGTTTGCTTGGGCGGCGGTATTATTGAGCGCAAAGCCTCCGTGATGAACTAAGGTGCCCAGCCAAATACAGACGGGACAAGCGTTTCGCCGAAAAGTAACATGACCATCGTGCCAATCACAATAAATGGGCCGTATGGGATAGCCATAAACGCATTGTATTTCTTGCGGGAAATTTGCACGACAATCACTGTGATAGCGGCAAATGCCCCTAAAAAGATTGCAAAAAAGATAGCGAAAACAAGTGGCCTCCATCCTAATAGAAGGCCACTCAGCGTTGCCATCATCACATCACCATAACCAAAGGCGACTTTATCGACTACTTCACCCCGTAGGATCGTCGCAATATAGTTAAACAAAAATCCACCGTTATAGATGAGAAAAAACACAATAAAACCAACAAACGCCCCTGTAATGGCGTCACCCAATGGCGGCCTATAAGTTGTTACACCGGCATCAATAAGCGCAACCACAGATGCTGGGATGATAACCGCAAATAGAATGAGCTTGTGCTCCACATCAATCACGATGACGAGTGCAAAAACAGCCATATGGAATAACCAAAAAGCTGTTTGTAGGCTATCAATTACGATTCCGTCTTGGTTGAGCAGGCTTATAGCATATACCGTCAGTACCATAAAAAAAGCAGTCATTAACTCCGCCAGAGGATACCGCCACCCGAGCTTAGTCACACCATCCGACGCTAAACGCTTGTTAAATAAAAAAGCCGTGACGCCTAACCACGCGCTGATAGGGCGCGGTTCATCATCTTCACGGGCATATTGTAGCGTAATGTTTTCGCCTTCATCATTATAAACTGGCTTACGTACAGCTTGTTTTTTACGTAACGGGATGTAACGTGGTAAGCGTGGTGCACGACGTAGAGGCAAATCATCTGCCAGAATGTTGACAATCCCTCCCGCTAAAAGGCCGATAATAATTGCGTAGATGTAGTCCATTTTCTTCGTCTTTCTTATGGAGCAGGTGGCAATAAATTAAGCGACAAAATGATTAAAGCAGTAGACGCAACCAGTGCGGCGATAATAATAGCAATTTTATGGGTGTCTGTCCAAATGGAGGACTTTATCTCCCTTAGTGCGGCTTCGTCAAAAACGATTGACACAGCTTGCACGGCCTCTGGACGAATACGCCATGCGGCCACACGCGGCGTTTGTCCTTGCATACCAATAATAATATGTAAATGATCCCAATGAGCGTTTAGTTTAATATCAGTGGGTGATGGTACCGGCAACCCATGTGGATGTGAGTGAAAAAAGCCTACAATGCTTAACCCTTGCGCCCGGATTTCCGGCAAATGAATGTTCAATGCCTGCCTGTTAATCTCAAAATGGTGAAATACGTCTGTCGCAGAGTTTTGTACGGGGATAACTTGTGTAATATGCTCATCCCGGCCAATAAGGAGGCCACACGCTTCTTGAGGTTGCGTATCACGAGCGGCCTTTATTAGTGCATCGTAGGCTTGAGGAGAGAGTAACACAACCGAAGTCACGGAATGTCCTCAGCCGGAATTTCAAATTTAACAGTATGTTTGTCCTGTGGAGGATTTCGTGTTTCATAGAATAAATCGACGGTCATGCTATATTCTCCAGTGGGGTCTTCTAGCCGTCGCAAGTGCATGGTAAATTCATTATCAAAGTGCATTGTTTCAATGATACTGGCATCATCTAAAATGACTTCATCCATATTACGTAAAGTCAATAATAGATTGGGTCGCTCCTGAAATGGCGTAATTTTTACGTTTATCCAGATGCGGCGTCTGTCGGGATAAACTTCTACACGAAGTTCCTCAATTTTGACTTTGTCTTTCGGTTGCGGTTTATAATCGCCATGATTAAAAAATTGCACATTCATTTCTTGAGAGCTTTCAGGGCTAGTAGGGCGGTTTCTAGTTGTGGTTGGGGAACCAGTAAATGGTCACGGCTGAAGGCGGCTAAAGGCAAAATACTTACCCCTGCTTCCGCTAGTGCTGTCGCCAGCGTTGCCATAAATCCAATAAGAGTTGGCTCTAATTCTAAGTCGAGTGTAATCAGTCGATAATCTGCTTGGCTAAGGGTGTAATCTCGTAGCCGTTCGGAAAATTCTTCTATCAGATGGCCAGGTAAAACAAGTGTAATCTCATCCTTATCAACAATTAAAGCTAAAAAAGGCTCTGCGACTTCAGCCACTATGCTGGCCGCTAGTGTCACCGCAAGTGGATGCAATTTGAGCAGTTTATAATTCACATGGTCTGTGTAAAACGTCAGTGCCTGCAACACGCTATCAACCGTTTGTGACATTCTATTTCCTATTCATCGAATTGGTATGTTGTTTCTGCATAATAACGGACTTGGCGTTTCGTCAGTTTTTCTTTAATCCACGTATTTAACGCCTCATTTTTATCCGTAATTTTTGTCGTTTCATCGCGCAGAATATCCATTGGATAGTTAACCAATAATGCTCGTCCCTGAATAATATGCCGACTGATTCCCGGTGGAAGATAGGCTTTGTATTTAGCCGCCGCAATAATATCCGCAGGTTGGTAAGGTGGAAAGACAACCAATGCAACAGCTTGTGGGTACAACGGCCATATTTCATCAGGTTCCCTGATGGCTGTGCGGTATAAAACAGCATTCTTCTGATAAAGAGAGACAATTGCTCTTAAAACAGCGTTGCGTTCATGCACAGTCTGTACAGGGGCATGAAGTGACAATACACGCCCGTCGTTGAATAGAATGTGGCAAATAGCGTCTGCCGCTTGCCGCCACGAAAGCTTTACAAGATTGAGGGCTTCGATAGCGTCGATAAAAGTTTGCGCTTGCCATTCACTAACGATGTGTTGCCAAGTCGCAAGCTCAACATGACCACTTTCATAGCTAACAACCTGCGCCAGAATATGAGGATAACCCAGTTGCTCAAACGAAAAACACCGATTAGCGCCATCGAGTATCACAAATTGGCTAGCGCCAATCGGCGCGACAATGGGTGGATTGGTAAAGAAGGTTGCCTCTTGCAGGCGCTCCATCAATGGTACAGCGCGCTGTGTATCGTGTTCTTCGTGGGGATGCACACTTGAAACCGGGACAATGCGTAAATCCGGCGGTGGCGCACTGTGTTCCATCACGCCTTACTCCTTACATCGAAATGATATATAAAAGCGTAGCATGAACGAACTTGCCATACAATAGACGCTTGGTAAAATCAGGTGAGATTGGAGAAAATTAATGGGTTCAAAAGAACAAGGGGCAGACGTAACTCAGGATCGGTGGACTGTAATTCCACGTACACTGTGTTTTGTAACGCATGGCGATGATGTGTTGTTGATGAAACGCGCGGCACATCGGCGCATCTTTCCAAATTGCTACAATGGGCTAGGCGGTCATATTGAGCGAAACGAAACACCGATGGAGGGCGCAATCCGGGAGATTAAAGAAGAAGCCGGGATTGATGCTACAAATGTTATGCTATGTGGAATTCACATGATTGATACCGGGCTTGCAGGCGGTATTCTGCTATTTACATATAGAGCACAGGCTCTGTCACGAGAAGTTCTTCAAGCAACTGATGAAGGCGTCTTACATTGGATAAACCGTGAAGATGTGTTAAGTTTAACATTGGTAGAAGATTTACCTCATATTCTGCCCCGTGTACTCAGTATGTCGGATGCGGATAAACCGTACTATGTGCATGTCAGCTATGATACCAACGACCAGATACAGTTAAAGTTCAACAATTAGATGACCCAAGATAATGCTTATCCCGAAATTGAATATGTCGTTGTGCAACGCAAGCGCCGCGCATGGTGGAAGCGTCCAGGTTGTTTGCTTCAACTTGCGGTGTGGGTCATCATCATGATGATACCGTTAATCATTATGGTTTTAGCACTTCAAGGTGATATCACGATTGCTCATCGGGGTGATGTGCCAAACAAATTTCAGCATCCGTTTTTTCAAGTCAGACTTGTAATGGAAGTTGATTATCGGGGACTAAACATTACAAATTCTTCCATTTTACGAGAAGACACAGATAATATGTGTATAGAGACACATGCGCGCTTCCTGCTATGGGAAGGTGAGGGCGAACCCGCAACATACTGCCAATGCTATACCCGTGTTGAATTAGGTTGGCAGACAACTAACGCCGAACAGGGACAGTGTAATGGAACTACTGAGTAGTCTGGATTCCAATGCGCTATTTTTACTCTGTGGTGGGTGTGTCGTAGTTGCTATTCTACTTGTTGTCTTGCCATTTTTTATGAATATCATTGGGGTCATTTTTAATTTATTGGAATTCGTCACGACGCTGATTAATCTAGGGCCAGTGCCGGGTTGCGGGTGTGTGATGCTATTGCTGGGCTGTGGCTGTACATCAACCGTTGGCTATGTGCTGATTAACGCATTAAGCACTTGCGGAACACCACAGGCAGTTAACTTTTGCCAGTTTTTTAATTAAGAGGGGTTGATGGATTCCATTCAACAGCTAACAGAACGTGTTCAAAACGAAGCAAATGTTATCCAGCGCGTCTTTCAGGAGACACAGCGTGTTATTGTTGGACAGTCCGGGTTGATCGAGCGTCTGTTAATCGCGATATTGTGCAATGGTCATGTCCTCATAGAAGGTTTGCCCGGTTTAGCAAAAACCCTGACAGTACGCTCACTTGCGGCGACACTCAATGCGGACTTTCAGCGTATTCAGTTTACGCCGGATTTACTCCCGTCCGACATCGTAGGCACACAGATATACAACCCACGAACAGGGGATTTTAGCGTCAGACCTGGCCCAATTTTTGCCAATATCATTCTTGCGGACGAAATTAACCGCGCACCAGCTAAGGTGCAATCAGCTTTATTGGAGGCAATGGAAGAACGACAAGTCACGCTGGGTGAAGAAACACGTAAGCTATCCGACCCATTTTTAGTATTAGCAACCCAAAACCCCATTGAGCAAGAAGGTACTTACCCATTACCGGAAGCCCAATTAGATAGATTCATGCTCAAAGTTATTATTGGCTACCCCACACGCGATGAAGAAATGGAAATTATAGACCGCATGGCAAGCGAACCCCCAACGCCTGTGCGAACAATCATCGATGCTGGGCAAATTGTGAAACTTCGTCGTACAGTGCAGATGATAAATCTTGATACACGCATTAAAGATTATGTGTTGGATATTGTCCTCGCTACACGCGATGCCTCTAAAATAAAAAGTCTACAGAACTTTATCGAAGTTGGTGCGTCGCCGCGTGCAACGCTGGCACTGATACGTGCGGCCAAAGCTCATGCTTTTCTGCGTGGCAGAGCCTACGTTACGCCGGAGGACGTTAAACGGATGGCGCTTGATGCATTACGCCATCGAGTGGTATTGTCATTTGAGGCACAAGCGGAGAATGTCACACCGGAGCAAGTCATCCGCCAGATTATCAGTAAGGTTGAAGTTCCTTAATGTTACCCGCAGAAACGCTTAAGCGCATCCAACAAATTGAGATACGCACAAGACGACTGGTACGAGATGCTTTTTCTGGGGCATATCACTCTGTTTTTAAGGGTCGGGGTATGATGTTTGAAAGCGTGCGCCCGTACCAGCCCGGTGATGATGTGCGCGATATTGAATGGAATATTACTGCTCGTGGGCAGGGCGCATACATCAAGCAATATGTGGAGGAGCGCGAACTGACGGTCTTAATTGTGTTGGATAGCAGTTCCTCCTGTTTGTTCGGCACAGTAAAGCAGAGTAAACACAGCTTAGCGGTCGAAATTGGCGCAGTTGTCGCACTGGCCGCTATCGCCAATAATGATAAAGTGGGACTGATGATCTTCAGTGATGAGATTAAAGAATATGTTGCACCCGGCAAAGGACGAAATCATGGTCTACGTATCATCCGCGATTTATTCACAGCGCAGACCCCTAACGCCGGCACAAATATCTCGATTGCTTTGCAGGCCATCAACCGTCTGCTTAAACGGCGTTCGGTTGTCTTCTTTCTCTCTGATTTTTTGGCGACCAGTGCGGAATACGAACGCGACTTAATCATCACAGCCCAACGGCATGACTTTATCGCTGTCATGTTAAGTGATCCGCTTGAGTCGGAAATTCCAAAAGTAGGTTTAATTAATTTGCGGGATGCGGAGACAGGCGAAGAACGCATGGTGGATACATCCACAAAATTGTGGCGTAAAGCCTTCCATCGCCAAACCGAGCAATTCGACACAATGCGCCATGACCTGTTTAATCGAGCCAATGTTGACCGAATCGCTATCCCAGTGGATGGTGATTATGTGGTTGCACTTACACAATTCTTTCAAAGACGGGCTAAACGTTCATCATCATGAAGCAATGCTTTACAGGATTAATGCGTTTATTGATGCTATTTGTGGCAGGGGTTACGGTTATATCCGCACAGGTAGAAGAAGATTTACTCAATACAGTGGATGCGGAATTCCTGAGTAACAACACAATCCCTAAGATTGGTGAACCCTTCGAGTTAATGTTGACAGTAACATATCCTGACACAGTGGAAATACTCGGCTGGCCGACTATCGAAAGTGAGTGGGGGAGCTTTGAAATTATTTCCTCCGGAGACTTAACCACGCGAGATTTAGCTAATGGCATAAAGCAAACGTCACAAACCATCACCGCCGTATTATGGCGTCCTGGCGACTATACCACGCCGTCAACATTTGTTTTGTATCGCCGCATAGGTGAGACAGACGTTTTACGTGTTGTTACAACTGATGCCTTCTTTAGCGTGTTTAGCATTCTGCCCTCACAGGATTTGAACACATTAGAATTTCTGCCGAATAAATCCGCAATCTGGGTATTTTACATCCCGCTTTGGGGTTATGGGCTGGGTTTGTTGGTTTTATCGGTTGTGGTATGCCTCTCTGGGTGGCTATGGCAGGCTTATCGTCGTGAACTTAATAGACGCCGAGTAAAACCTGCGCGAACACCATTTGACGAAGCCGTTGAATCTGTTGAGGGCCTGCAACTTATCGAGTCACTTTCAGAACGCATCAGCTTAACCGCTTACATTATGCGAAACTACCTGACGCAACGCTTTTCATTTCCGGCAACAAATATGACAACGCTGGAAATACGCCAAGCCATTGATGAACTTTCACTATTTAACCCAGAACAGGCACAAACACTCTATGCTATCCTAGAATGGGCGGATAAGGTCAAATTTGCTGGAGCAGAGCCAACCCGCCAACTAACACAGCAAATAGCTGATTCTGTATTAGAGTGGCTAAGATACACTGAGCAAGGGATAACGCATTAATGGAATTTCGGTTTGCACATCCGGCGTTATTAATGCTTGTCACATTGCCATTTTTGCCCTATCTCTGGCGGATGTGGTTTATGGCCCCGCGTCCGATTTTTGTTTATTCTGATTTGCGCCTGATGGAAAATTTGCCCAAAAGTTGGCGGGTACGGCTACGCTTACTGCCCGATATTTTGCGCGCCGTTGTATGGGGGTTGCTGGTGATTGCGGTTGCACGCCCCCAAAGTGGCGTAGGTGAAGAAATTATACGCGGCGAGGGCGTGGATATTGTCATCGCGCTTGACATCTCATCGAGCATGGCCGCGCTAGACTTTGAGCCACAGAATCGACTTGAGTCCGCTAAAGATGTCATTGCTGAGTTTATCAATCTTCGAGAATTTGACCGTATCGGACTCGTTGTCTTCGCGCGTGAAGCCTATCATCAAGCACCTCTAACTCTGGATTACGCCGTGCTGGTACGTATTTTGGAGGATATACGTTTAATATCCCAACTAGCGCCGGGACAAAATCAATTAGATGGCACGGCTATAGGGCTAGGGATTGCTTCTGCTACAAATATGCTACGTCAAAGTAACGCATCCAGTAGAATTATAATTTTAATGACAGATGGTGATAGTAACGCAGGATTAGACCCCATCACAGCCGCAGAAATTGCAAATGCGCTTAATATCAGGATTTACACCATAGGCGTTGGCAGAGACGGTGAAGTACCTGTCCCAACGCTACAAGGTGGTACTGTGCTTATGGAGAGCGACTTCAACGAAGAAGTTTTACAAAATATTGCACAAATTGGTAATGGACTGTACTTCCGTGCGGAAGACACACGCGGATTACAGGAAATTTACAATCAAATTGATCGACTGGAACGATCAAATGTGGAGCGCCGGGTATTTGTACGCTGGCAAGACCAAGCCATCTGGTTTATTCTCCCGGCGTTATTGATGTTATTGGTGGAGATTATTTTAAGAGAAACAGTATTCCAGGTGGTGCCGTAGATATGTTGACATATCCGGCGGTACTTCTGCTAATTCTGCTGGTGTTGCCAGCAGGCATTATATTCAGTGTATGGCGGCTTAAACATCGTGCTATTCTCGTTTCCAAGCTGGGTGAGAAACAGCTAACCGATGCACTCATTGTAGCGCCCAGCCCTGCTAAACGCATTGTCAAACATGGTTTAAAATTAGGCGTGGTGGTTTGTTTGTTGATCGCGCTGGGACGGCCTGTGTGGGGTATCGCGGAGGAAGTTATCACGGCAGAGGGCATCGCGCTGATTGTTGTGCTTGATGTAAGCCGGAGTATGGAAGCAGAAGATGTATCACCTAATCGGATAGAACGCGCTAAGCTTACAGCCCGGACATTATTTGAGAGTAACGAAGGTAATCTTGTCGGGCTGATTCTGTTCGCAGGGGATGCCTTTGTACAATTCCCGCTAACGTCAGATGTCAGGTCTGCGATGACCTTCCTCAATGCCGCCAGTACAGACTCTATTACGCGACAAGGGACAGCCATCGGCGAAGGTATCGAGCTTGCTATTGCAACACTTGACCAGCGTATAGCGGCGCGTTCGGTTATTCTTTTACTGACTGATGGCGAGGATAACCGTGAAGATGTTTCCCCATTGATAGCGGCAGAACGCGCGGCAGAGGCGGACATTATTATCCATGCGATAGGTTACGGTAGTGCAGAAGGAACGACCATTCCCGTAACCAATGATGAAGGGGTTGTCGTGGGTGCATTAACAGACGGGGAGGGCAAT
>DAIMZF010000087.1:0-13451 GCA_036734085.1 Aggregatilineales bacterium | reverse complement strand
TTCCAGCACACGTTGGCGGCTTTTTTCGCTCACGTTGGCATTATCGTTTAAAACACGGGAAACCGTGCCGATGCCAACTTGCGCCTCTTTTGCGACATCATAGATAGTTGGTTTTGACATAATTTTATCAACGTTTCGTAAAAAACTATAATTTTGGAAGCGCTTCCAATTCTCAAAAAATATTATAGTGCAATTTCTTTGTTATGTCAAAAATTAGGCACCCGATGGTGAGATGTACATTTTTTACGTGGGTAAAACTGACATTTAGAGGGGGTGTTCTTTGAAAATGTGGAATTTCAGAACAGCATCGCCGCGAACTATCCAGCCCAAGATTTAGGGGCCAGTTCAGTTTTAACTGGTTGTTAGATGTGATATTCAACCAAGATAATTCCCTCATCCGTTGGGGCAGAAAGTCTGGAAAACATGGCGGTACCGCGTGTCTAAATTTATTAAAGTATGATAACTCCAAAGGTAGTTTACGACATAAACGCTTTCGCGCCGCAATGGGAAATGATTTCTTACTTCGAATGCTTACTCAGATTTGAAGTGATTACTCTGTGAGGCATTGTTGTAAACGGTGCCTTTATCCGTATAATTGGTATACTGGTATAGACCAACATACCAGCGTGTAACGAACGCATGAGGATGTACCGTGATGCGCCATGACCACCGCTTTACCCTGCCCAAAATATTAAAGAAGATACAGCTATTACGCGGCGCAGTTTTCCGCGATAAGCACGCTCTGCCACCGATGGCCTACCAGACATTGCCCGACGCCCGCCCTTTAAAAGAAATCAACATTGGGGAGACATGGCAGACGCTGGACTACAATGCCTATTGGGGTACAAATCAGCAGAATTTTTTACTCAAGACACAGTATCAAATCCCGGTCGCATGGCCGACAAACGCCACTATCGCGCTGTATCTGCCATTGGGGGTCAACGAAGATTACTTCCAGGCACACCCGGAAGCATTGGTCTATGTGGATGGCGTGCCCTTCACAACCGCCGATGCCCGCCATCAGTTGCTCTTCCTGCCGGATAGCCTTAAAGATCATGCCCCACACACCCTGTTATTACATGGTTGGACGGGCTTAGGCGGTTCACTGTGGGGGGACGAGCGCACCACACTGTTTATGCACCCCTGTCAACTTGTTATCGTGGACGAGGACTTACAGCAATTCATCACATTGACTCAAGCCACCTACGAAGCCGCGTCTCTATTGCATGACGACCAACCCACCAAAGCAGAGTGCATCAATGGGCTGGACGGCGCTTTTAATCTATTGGATACCCGCGAACCATTACGCGATAGCTTCCGTGCCAGCATCGCGCCAGCATTGGACTATCTGCGCGAAGCGATACGCGGCGCAGGTCACGCACTGGATGCCACGATTTGTGCCAGTGGTCACGCCCATATTGATACCGCGTGGTTATGGACGTTAGAACAGACACGCGCCAAAGCAACACGTACCTTCCACACTGTTACACATCTGATGTCCCGTTACCCGGAATACCGCTTTGTGCAAAGTCAGCCGCAGTTATATGAGTACATCCGGCAGGACGCGCCAGAACTCTTCCAGCAGATTCAAACACTTGTTGCAGAAAAACGATGGGAACCAATGGGCGGCATGTGGATTGAAGCCGATTGCAACATCTCCGGCGCGGAAAGCCTGATACGTCAGTTTGTGCTAGGCTACAAGTTTTTTGAAGAACACTTCGGCGCGGATGCCGCTTCGCCTATTTTATGGTTGCCGGATGCCTTCGGCTTCCCATATTCTTTACCGCAGATTGCCCGCCACGCCGGGATTCCATACTTCTTTACCATCAAAATGCGTTGGAGTGAGCATAATCAAATCCCATATGATAGTTTTTGGTGGCAGGGTATCGACGGCTCGCGCCTGCTAGCACACTTCAGCAGTACCCCAGAACCACACCGCCCAGATTCCGCCACTTATAACGCCGTCGCCAGCGCACAGACTGCCCTCGCCACATGGCAGGCACTCCGTATGAAGGATTTGGGGCGCATCGGCATGATGGCGTACGGCTACGGTGACGGTGGTGGTGGCCCTACCATGGAGATGCTCGACGCCATCCGGGTGCTGGACGACTTCCCGGCAATGCCGCGCGTTCAATCTGCACGTGCCATTGATTTCTTCACGGCGTTGCACGAACAATCCGCGCAGTTGCCCGTGTGGGATGGTGAACTGTATTTAGAGACACATCAAGGCACATTGACCAGCCAGGCACGGATAAAGCGCGATATGCGACAAGCGGAAACAGCCCTACATCTACTGGAATTCGTGGCTGTGTGGGTGAGCCTGCGCGATGCCGCCTATGTTTATCCTCACACCGTGCTGAATGATGCATGGCGCACAGTCTGCCTTAATCAATTCCACGATATTCTGCCCGGTAGTAGTATCGCGGAAGTTTACACAGAATCACGTCAGCAGTTCACCGCCCTGCAAGATGCCGTTCAAGCACACAGCCAACAAGCCTTTAATACGTTGACCGCAAACATCGGTGGTGATGTCATAGTGCTGAATCCGTCGCCGCGCCAACGTGATGACCTTGTTTTGTGGGCTGGCCGCTTGAACCTTGATGAAACACTGGTTACGCCATCCGGTGAAGTTGTGCCCACCCAAGCCACCGAAGGCGGCACACTTATTGCCTTGGTCTTACCCCCGTATAGTATTACGGCACTTACCCGACAGCGCCAGACCACCCAACCACAGATTAAGCTCATTGCACACCCAGATTTGCTGGAGAATGACCATATGCGCGTGAGCTTTGACGTTCACGGCGACATTACCGCCATTTACGACAAGCGCCGCCGCCGTAATATTCTGCCGGAAGGCGCACACACTAACCAATTCCAGTTATTTGAAGACCGCCCGCGCCAGTATGATGCGTGGAACATCGACCCTAGTTTTGATGACCGTCAATGGACGCCCGACTCTGGGGCAGTGCGCGTGGTGGAAGTTGGTGCATTGCGGGCAACGCTGGAAATTACACGGCGTCTGATGCACAGCACACTGGTGCAACGGGTACATCTTTATCATAATCGCCGTCAACTGGATTTTGAGACGCACATCCACTGGCAGGAAAAACAGATACTGCTCAAAGTCGCATTTCCGACCAACCTACGAACAAGCCACGCGACCTATGATATTCAGTGGGGGCACATCCAGCGTCCAACGCACCGTAACACCAGTTGGGATTGGGCACGGTACGAAGTGCCCGCCCATCATTGGGCGGACGTGAGCGAGGATGATTACGGCGTCAGCCTGCTGAACGATAGCAAATATGCTTATGATGTGCATGAGGGTGTTGTGCGGCTGACACTGCTTAAATCCGCTACGTACCCGGACGCGCATGCCGACGAAGGCGACCATTACTTTACCTACAGCTTGCTATTACACGATGGCGATTTAGGCGCGGTCATCGCGCAGGGGTACGCTCTCAATCATCCTGTACTGATTATGGATGGCAACGGCGGGCAATCTACCGCACCAGCCGCTTTGATTAGCATTCAACCGGATAACATCATCGTGGAAACCATCAAGCGCGAGGAGAACGGCAAAGGCATTGTGTTTCGGCTGTACGAGAGCCGCCGTCGTCGGGCTGAAGTGACACTCACGCTTGATTTTATCGTCGGCGCGGCATGGCGCACGGACGCACACGAACGCCAACGCGACGCTGTGGACTTCGACGGGGACACGCTAACGCTGGTTGTCCATCCATTTGAAATTGTCACTTTAGTGGTCTATCCACGATGAAAAAAAAAGTCGTTATCGGTGTGGACATCGGTGGCACGAAAATTGCCGCGCACCTCAGCGACGGCACGCGCTGGCAGGATGCCCCCCGTTACACCATCTGCCCTGCCCAAGCTGGTGCAGATGCCATCCTGCAAGCGGTGATTAATCTGTGCCGTACAGTCTACCGTCACGCAGACGACTACGGTTATCAGGTGTGCGGTGTGGGTGTCGGCTCTGCCGGGCAGATTGACCCCCTGCACGGTATAGTGCTGGACGCCAACGATAATCTACCCGGCTGGCGTGGAACACGTATCGCGGATCGTTTACAAGACGCGTTGGGCTTACCCGTCTGTGTGGACAATGACGTGCGCGCAATGGCCTACGGTGAACTGCATCTCGGCGCAGGCAAAAATTACCACGATAGCTTATTCATCACAGTCGGTACGGGCATTGGCGGCGCCATTGTACGGAATAGTACAGTGGTACACGGGGCGCATTTTTCCGCTGGAGAGATTGGCTATATCCTCGCCGGGCATGACGTATACAGTCAACCCATCAGCATAGAGCAGGTCGCATCCGGCCCGGCATTGGAGCACGACTATCAGCACGCCATCGGCGCGAAGTCTGTGCTTGACCTGCGCGAAGTCGCCCGCCGAGCCGACAACGGCGACAACGCCGCATTGAGCGTAATTCAAAACGGCGCACGGCGGTTAGCCCAAACGCTGACACCCGTCATCGTCCTGTTAGACCCGCAAGCCATTATCGTGGGCGGCGGCGTGCCGGAAATCGGCTTGGCGTGGTGGCAACCTTTTTATACCGCGTGTCGCGCCTCATCCTTGCGCGTGATGGAGCAAGTCAACATTGAACGCGCTCGTCTAGGAGCGGAGGCAGTGTTATTCGGCGCATCTTGTTTAGCCTGGCATAAATATCAGGAGGAATCATCTTGAAAATCGGACTTATTCCACTGGACGAGCGCCCGGTAAACACCCGTTACCCCGCATTATTGGCACAGATGGCGGCAGATGTGACGGTTATCTTGCCGCCTGCCAGCGCACTCAGCCATCGACATCAACCTGCCGAGAGTGACGCGCTGGTCGCGTGGATGCTGAACGTTGCGCCGTCGCTGGATGTGCTGATTGTGTCTGTAGAGATGTTGGCCTATGGTGGGTTGGTCGCATCGCGCACCACGCACGATGATACGCTGACGATCTTCAAGCGGCTGGATGCACTAACCCAACTACGTGCGGCACATCCTCAGCTTAAGCTCTGGTTGTTTAATGTGATTACGCGCATCTCTAATGCGGATAACAACATCGAAGAACCCTCCTACTGGGATACTTACGGTCAGCGCCTTTATCGTTACTCACAGGCTATGCACCGTGGTGACCAGCCTGCGATTGAAACCCTGCAAGCGGAAATTCCACATGAGTTCCGCGCTGATTTTACCCGGCGACGCCTGCGTAACCATCAGGTTAATTTGCGCGTGCTAGAGCAGTTTGCACACGGCATGTATGACTTGCTGGTAATGAGTTCCGATGATACCAGTGAGTACGGCTACGGCACGCAAGAGAAAGCGTGGCTCCAGATATGGATGCACCGCCTGCAATTGGAGTCATCTCACTTCCTAATGTATCCTGGTGCAGATGAGGTTGGGTGTGTTCTGCTGGCGCGGGCAGTATTGATGGGTGCGACACCCTGTTTTTACGTCCACTACGCCATCGAAGCGGATAAATCGCGCATCGCCCCCTATGAAGATGTGCCCGTGAGTGTCACGGTGGAGCGACAAATACACGCTTTAGGCGGTCGGATAGTAACAGACTCCGCGCAGGCAGATTACATCATCGCTGTTAATCCGCCCTCACCCATCGGGCGAGAATTTGACCCTGAACGCGCCGACAGTGAACAAGCCTACCGTGCATCCCATCTGGTCACCTTTACGGAAAAAATCGCGGCATGGTTGGCGGAAAGTCAGCACGTGATTGTGTGTGATGTAGCCTATCCTAATGGGAGCGACCCGTTTTTAATTGCGCCACTAATCCACACAGCAGACATTAGCCGATTAAGCGCTTATGGTGCATGGAACACCGCCGGAAATACCATCGGCGTTGCACTGGCGCAGGGTATATTCAGTACACGGGCGCACACACCCGCCCAGCAAGACGCCCAACAAGCATTTTTGCTCCACCGCTTTGTGGAAGACTGGGGCTATCAGCATCTCGTGCGGCAATCCGTGCGGGATTGGCTGGAAGCCACAAGCGGCATTCGTGACACACAACCGGATACCATCGCACAAGCACGAAAGCGGATTGAAACCGAACTCAATGCTTGCTTAAGCCATCTGCCGCCCTACGCTGACCGTTGGCGCATCGCCGCGCACAGCATCCGCCTCCCTTGGGAGCGCACCTTTGAAGTCGATTTTGATTTGGAACGCCTGCCATGAGCGCGACTAAATTCGAGCGAATCGTGTGTGCTATCGCCATCATCGGGGATAGTCTGGGGGCGGTGGCCTGTGCTATCGCGCTAGGGCGGCTGTTAGCGCCTGGTCAGCAGGTGGTGATGGTTACACAGGCGGCGTGGTTGGGCGGTCAGGTGACCAATCAAGGGGTTTCCGCCCTAGACGAACATCAATATGTGGAGCTATCCGGCACGACCACCGCCGGTTATCATGATTTCCGACGACGCATCCGTACGTATTATCAGCAAAAGTACCACGCCCCCGCTACAATGCCTATCAGCGTATTGGGCGCAAATATGCCGCTTAATCCCGGTGATGCCTGGGTGAGTCGGCTGGCATTTGACCCACGCATCGGCGCAGAGATTCTAGAGTCTATGCTCCCAGCACAAGTAGCACGCCTACACGGACAGGCCATCAGCGCGGAAGTGATAGACGGACGCATCGCCAATCTGCAAATCCAGACACACACAGGCGAAGTGTCACTGAGCGCGGATTATTACATCGATGCCACCGACTTAGGCGACTTACTCCCGTTAACCGGGATGCGCTACATCACAGGCGCGGAAGCACAGGCCGACACAGGTGAAGCAGACGCACCGTTTATCGCGCGTCCAGATGAAATCCAGAGCTTTACTTATTGCTTCGCGGTAGAATACCGTCCTGGCGAAGACCATACAATCCCCGCGCCGCAGGGTTACGAAACATTCCGGTTTGCCCAACCTTACACGCTTGCTCCTGTCGGGCATGATGGTGAACCCGTTGTCTATCGCATGTTTGAGGATAGTCCGCAGGGCAATTTGCCCTTCTGGACATATCGTCGCATCCATGCGGCGGACTGGCTGGGCGGGAACGACATCGCGCTTATTAATTGGGTCAGTAACGATTACTTCGGTGGCGACATCACCAATGCTTCACCGCAGGCACGCCAGCGACATCTGGACGAAGCACGCCGCCTATCACTCGGCTTTTTGTATTGGTTACAAACAGCGTGCCCGCGTGATGAAGGCGGCTACGGCTACCCAGAGTTTAAACTGCGCCCAGATGTCATGGGCACGGCGGATGGACTAAGCCAGATGCCGTACATCCGCGAATCACGTCGTATCCATGCTTTAACCCGCATTGTGGCAAGCGACATCAGCGCGGCGGATAACGGGGGTGTACGGGCGCGGCACTTCGCGGATAGCGGCGGCATTGGCTGGTACTCGATGGATTTACATCCATGTGTCGGCAACCGGGATGCTTCCCGCTATGCGCCGACTCGCCCTTTTCAAATTCCACTAGGCGCACTGCTTCCAACAGACGCGGTGAATCTGATTGCAGGCTGTAAAAACATCGGCACAACACATCTAACCAACGGCGCGTACCGATTGCATCCCATAGAATGGGCTATTGGAGAAATGGCGGCCACACTTGCCGCTCACAGCCTACACACCGCATTAACGCCGCGCGAAATCTGGCAAATACCGGAGCAATTAGCGGCAGTACAAGCAGATTTAGCGCGTGGCGGGTGTCCGCTTGTGTGGGCGGTAGATGTGCCTTACGAACTACCGGACGGTACATTGAATCCGCTTTTTGTACCCACTCAGCGCTTATTAACTCACGCCATTATTCAGCCGGGTAGCGCACGCTGGCACAGCCTGACCATTGCACCAGACGATATACTTGGTGATGATTTTGACCTGTCGTTACTCCAAGACCTTGCGGGAAAATTCAATGTGCAGGCACGCATCCAGCCGAGTTTAACCTGGCGTGATTTATGTCAATTGTTTATGACGGTTTGGTGAACAATCAAGTCATTTTCTGTGTGCTTTAACCACTACCTTGACCAACAACAAATTTTATTGAAGGATGAAAAAATAATGCAGACCGATGTCACCTCCCGACGCGCACACTTCATCGCACAGGTACGCGGGCGCTTGATTGTCTCGTGCCAGGCACTGGAAGACGAACCCCTGCACGGTGCGGCGATTATGGCACGCATGGCACTGGCGGCGGCACAGGGCGGCGCGGCGGCTATCCGTGCGAACGGTGTGGATGACATCCGCGCTATTCGTCAGATGGTCAGCTTACCGATTATTGGTCTGTATAAAGCGGGGGATGAAGGCGTTTACATCACGCCGACGATTGAACACGTCCATGCCGTCCTTGATGCCGGTGCGGATGTCGTCGCTTTTGATGCCACCCACCGCCCTCGCCCTAATGGAGAAACCACTGCCGACTTCATCCGGGCAATCCATGCGCGGGGTGGGCTAGCATTAGCAGATGTCTCTACATTGGCAGAAGGCTTGCAAGCTCAGGCATTTGGTGCAGATTTCGTCGCGCCAACACTGGCAGGCTACACCGATTACAGCGCCCAACTAGAAGGGCCAGATATTGACCTCATCCAACAACTGGTCACACAACTCAGCGTGCCCGTCATCGCGGAAGGTCGCATCCGCACACCACAAGAGGCGGCACAAGCCTTGCAAACAGGGGCACTGGCGGTGGTTGTTGGCTCCGCCATCACCCGCCCGCAACTTATCACGGCGGAGTTTGCGCGGGCAATGAAGGACAAAGCAACGTCCCCAGAAGCAAAATTTGACGAACGTCCCTAAATAGCTTAAACTACTGGTATACAGGTATAGACCAGTATAGGGTAGGCACATGGCATTAGGCCGTCATTACTTCCAGATTGATAGCGGAAAGAATATACCACTCTACATCCAGATACAGGACAACATCACCGAATTGATTGATTTGGGCATGTTGTTAACGGCGGATGTCCTGCCATCGGAGCGCGAACTGAGCCAGTATTACGGTGTTAATCGCATGACGGTGCGGCAGGCCATTGACGGCCTCGTGCAACGGGGATTAATCATCAAGCAACACGGCGTCGGCACATTCATCAGCGAGCAAAAACCTGTACAGCCTTTTATGCCGACGGTAACAGGTTTTAGCCAACGTATGCGCGAGGCAGGCTTGCGGCCTTCATCTAAATTAGTGGAGCGCAAGGTCATTATGCCCACGCCGATGATCGCCCACCGCCTGAACATCACCCCTGCAGAGCAAATTATCATGTTACAGCGCCTGCGCTATGTTAACGACGAGCCACTCATGCTGGAAACGTCTTACCTGTCATTTGATCGTTTCGCAAAAATCCTTGACCATGACATCTCCAACCAGAGTTTGTATCAGATGTTGGATGATGAATACGGCGTCAAAATCGCGGAGGCCGAACATACCTTCGAGCCAATGCTGGTGAACAGCGCGGAATCACAACATTTTGATGTGCCTGAAGGCCAACCGGCGATGTTGGTGCGTGTTTTAGCCTATTCCCAAGACCGTACCCCCGTTGAGTTTTCCAAATCTGTTGTACGGGGTGACCGTTGCCGTTATTACTTGCGCGTCACCACACACACACCGATTATCACCTAGCCAATTCCGTTCTCAATGATTGAGATATTAACTTCCCTACCCCCCGATGGATAAATGAAATTGTAGTGTTGAAGGAGGATAAACAACATAAAACATAGTGAAAAAAACATATAACCATCTTGTTGTTTTGTCAAAGAGAAAACAAATTAAGGGAGATAAATTATGAAACGCCTTTTAAATCTGTTTCTGGTTATCGTGCTGGCGCTGACAGCGTTCAGCGTTGCCGCCGATGAGCGCGAAGACCGCCCTAACCGTGACCCAGACGGCATCTTCTGGAATGCGGGACAAGAGCAGTTCGACGCCTGGCGCGTGATTGACAATGTGGAAGAAGGCGCTGTTCTGCGCTTTTGGCCTTGGGCGCTCACACCGGACTTTGAAGACTATCTGAATAAAATTATTGAAAACTTTGAGGCCACCTATCCCGGCGTGACTGTTGTGCTGGAAGGCCAACCCGCCGCAGGTGCACGGGATAATATTCGTAATACCTTTAGTGTTGGTTCTCCAGCGGACATCATTAACCTGAGCGATGGCTGGGTGGCGGAATTTGCCGAAGCAGGCGTGTTATTAAACATGGATGAAGCCATCGGCGAAGCTTATCCGGAAATTCGTGCGCAATATGTGGATGGTGCGTGGGAAAAAGTAACCTTTAATGGCACGACCTTCTATGTGCCGTGGTACTTGTCGCTTTCTAACACGATGGCCGTCAACGGCTTAATCTTCGATGAACTCGGCTTGACAGAAGACGACATCCCAACCACATGGGACGAAGCCTACGCATTCGCCCAACGCATCCGCGAGGAGAGCGACGGCAGATACCACGCTTTCAGCTTCCCGTGGGGCGAGTTAGCCGGGTTAGGTGTGCTGAATAGCTTCATCGGCGAAGGTGTACCCGTCTTTAACGAAGACCGCTCCGCCGTCATCTTCAATGAATTTCCCGAAGCTGTCGCAGTGATGGACGCTTACAAGGAAATGCTGGACAACGACTATGTACCACGCAGTAGCCTGCGCGACGATGTACGCCGCATGATTGACCGCTTCAGCGAAGGCGAAACCCTGTTGCTGATGACCGGCCCGCAATTGTTACGTTTGATTGAAGAGAATAACCCGGAAGTCTACGAAAGCTTGTTCCTTGTGAATGGCATCGTCGGCGCGGCCAACATCCGCACCATTGGCGGCGTGCAGACGCTGGCTATCCCAGCATCTACCCAGTACCCGAATGCGGCCGTCGCTTTCGCCGTCTTTGTGACTAACCCGGATGTACAAACGGCCTTCAGCCGTGAAGTACCCATTTTCTCCTCTAATCTGGTGAGTTACGAAGATCCTTTCTTCCAATCAGAAGGTGAACAACTGACCGACTCCCTGCGTCCGTTGGCTGGTGAATACTTCCGCACTGCTGTAAATACCGCCATCCTGGACTTCCCCAGCCTGTCTGAGGTAGAGCAAATTGTCGTCGGCGAATTCCAGGCCGCGTTGCTGGGCGTCAAATCATCACAAGCGGCACTGGATGACATGGCGCGTCGCATCAATGAAATTCTGGCGCGTGGTGAGTGATTGATTAAATAAAAAGCGTGTCACCCACCATCTACCAACCTACAAAGGAGCGCGTTCTAGGGCGCGCTCTCTTTCTCTCTGTGTAATAGCTTGAGGTTTTTATCATGGCTCTGGCCTCGAATGTCTCCAAAGAGGAATTGCTCATTGGTGCTCGCCAACGCAAACGGCGACGGCTCATCACCGCCTATCTGTTCATCGTCCCGGCGATGACCTTTCTTGTCATCTTCCTGTTCATCCCTTTATTCGCGGCGGTCTACCTGAGCTTCACTGAATATAATTTGTTGACCTCGCCAAGATGGGTGAACACGGCTAACTATGAACGATTATTTCAGGACGGTTTATTCTGGCGTGGTTTAAGAAATTCTTTCATCTACTTAATCTGTACGCCTATTTTAATTATGCTGTCTATCTCGCTGGCAATTGTTGTTAATCGCCCTTTGCGCGGCGTGTCCCTGTTCCGTACCATTTATTACATCCCGGCGATTACGTCCATCGTAGCCGTCGGCATGATTTTTGAATTCGTCTTCGCGGAACCGTCCGGCCTGATTAACGGTATTCTGCTATCATTCGGCTGGATTGACCGCCCCATCAACTTTTTAACACATCCGGATTCTACGCTGATTTCTATTATGTTCGTCACAGTGTGGCGCGGCATCGGTTTTTATATGGTTATCTTTCTGGCGGCGTTACAATCCGTCCCGGATGAACTATACGAGGCGGCATCCATTGATGGTGCGAACAAATTCCAACAGCACCTGTATGTGACTATTCCTGGCATTCGTGCTTCCATTATCTTTGTCGCCATTATCTCGTCTATCTCCGCGTTGAAGGTATTTGAAGAAATCTGGGTGATGACAAATGCATCCGGCGGCCTGCTGGATAGCGCCCTGACACTGATGTTTTACCTGTATCGTAAGGGCTTTACCGACCTTGAACTGGGGTATGCCTCCGCGATTGCGGTGGTCTTCACCATCATCACGCTGGTTTTCTCCATTGCCAACCTGAGACTTTTGGAGCGAGGAACAGATGTCAGTTAGTCAACCACAGCCCATCGTGCCTATCCAAAAACTAACCACAGATGCACGGCCCAAGCGCCACCGCAAAAGCCGCCGCGAACGCTTTAACCATTGGTTCGCCTCTACGGGCTGGTATCTCATCATGCTGGCTTTTGGCGTCCTGACCGCACTTCCGTTTTTATGGACGGCGCTGATGAGCATTCGCCCAACATCCGCTAACGTATTCCAGACCGGACGCCCGCCGCAAATCATCCCGTATCCGGGTTTGGTGGGCTGGGGCGAGGGGCTATCCGCCGCCCGCCGTGATGGAGAATATATCGTCTGGCCCAATTCCGCCGAAGCACAGGAAGGCCGCCCGGTAGGGGTCTGGCGGAATTACGAGGCAGACTTCCGCGAACGGCTAGCGGGAACATCCATCGAACCCTACGTCTTCCCCGCCACAACCGCTAATTACTACCGCGTTTGGACGGATGTCGATTTGCCGCGCTACTTCTTGAATAGTTTCATTGTGGCGGGGTGCGTCGTCATCATTCAACTTATTACCAGTTCACTAGCCGCCTACCCATTGGCAAAGATGCAGTTCGCCGGGCGCAACGTCATCTTCTATGTCATCCTCAGCACGCTCATCTTTCCGGAGCAACTCACACTGATTCCGACGTTCATCATGGCAGTAAATTTCTTCGGCTTTGTGGATACCCTGCACGGGTTAATTCTGCCATTCGGTGCAAACGCCTTCGGGATCTTCCTGCTACGGCAAACGTACCAGTCCATCCCTAATGAACTTATCGAAGCCGCCCGCATTGATGGCGCAAGTGAGTTTGGCATCTGGTGGCGGATTCTACTGCCGCTCATCCGTCCTGGCCTGGCAACCCTGGCGATTTTTTCGTTTGTTGGGTCTTGGAACAGCTTTCTGTGGCCGTTGCTGATGTTACGCGATACTTCGTTGTATACACTTCCGCTTGGCCTGGCCTTTTTAGAAGGTGCGTTCACGGGCAACCTGCGGACGGTAGCGGCGGGCATTATGGTGGCGACTGTGCCGATTATTATTGTGTTCCTGGTCTTCCAGCGCCATTTTATCAAGGGGTTGGCAGGCGCAGTCAAAGGTTAATCTTTTCTGTATAGGGGCATGAATGTTGTTAGGCGATGTAGGGGTATACCCCAAAAAGCGTCATCAAGTTTGACCTTTACGGTAAACCATCGCCATATGAGCTATGGTAGGATAATCCAGTTGTTTGGCCTGAAATTGTTTGAGTATCTC
>DAIMZF010000086.1:0-13675 GCA_036734085.1 Aggregatilineales bacterium | reverse complement strand
AAGAGGCTGTCGAAGAAGCGATTGCCGGGCCAACCACCGAAGAAAAACTGGTAGCTGTGCTGGAAAGACTCGACGCCAAACTAGGCCAATCTTAACTGCGATTGCCGATAACCTTAGCTGTGGTCTTCACTTTCGCCGTATTCGATTGTGTAGACAATTTCCTCATCGTAAAATGTGCCATCGCTCCCGCTCCGGGTTTCGCGCCGACTAAAGCGTAAAATCCCCGCCCGCCGGGAGCGTCGCCCCTTGCCCGTCTGCTGGATGGCGCGGGGGGTGTCTTCTGTTTGATGGAATTGCGCTGTAAGTGCTTGTGCCTGCGCCGGAATAATGGCCTTTACGACGCGCACGGCACGCCGCAGAACCCGTGCTGTGCCCCATACGGCGGAAGCCACCACCGCCCCTTTTGCCACATTCGGGAGCGCCTTAAATGCGTCCGCCGGGCTGATGTGCTTGTCTTCTGGCTCTGGTCGGATAATCGACATAAGCGTTTCATCCTTTTAAGCTGATTACCACTTTAAGTTGAATACACCTTCTATTGAACCGTGAATCCAGCAGATTTGCAAAGCATCGCCGTAAAAACAATTTATTTATGAGTTTTTGATGAGAAGCAATTGACATACAAATTGAAAACTAATACCATTATCTTTAATAGCTAACATCATTAGTTTTCAGGAGAAAGACATTATGAATATACAAGAAAATACACTATCAAACACCTCTGCACAAAAGACCTTTACCCTATCCCAACCGCGCCTTTTGCTCGCGCTGGAAGGGCTGAGTTTGTTTGTCGGCTCTATCCTCATCTATGCGTATCTCGGCGGGGGATGGCTTCCCTTTATTGCTTTACTCCTTGTGCCGGATGTCAGCATGGTGGGCTACCTTGTCAATAAGCAACTGGGCGCTACAGTTTACAACATTGTGCATACCATCAGCTTACCGCTTGCACTGGGTTTAACCGGGCTGGCCTTAAATGAGGTCAACATCATGCTGATTGCTTCCATCTGGATGGCACACATTGGCATGGATAGAACTGCTGGTTATGGGCTGAAGTATGCAGTATCATTTAAGGAAACTCACCTCAACCGCGTTTGATACCGGGAGTATCGTATGCCATACCCCACCAAGCTCACGCCGGACACGATCATCCAACAGGCATGGAGCCAGATAGATCGTGACGGCGTGGAAGCATTCTCTTTACATAAGTTGGCCGCACATTTTAATGTCAAAACACCGTCTTTGTATCGTTACATCAACAAAGTAGAGCTACTGCGCGCCGTCAATGTAGAAACATCCCGGCGGTTGTTTGCAGAGCTTTACCCGTTACTCAATACAGATCAATCCCCTGTTGAGCGTGCCCAACACGTTGCGGAAGTCTACCGCGCCTTCGCCCACCGCCACCCACACACCTATAGTCTGCTGTTTACAAACGTCATTGATGACTTACGCCCGGATGATGCCGAGCAAGAACAAAATGTGATACCGCTAGAAGGTTTGATGGCCGACATCGTAGCCACACACGATGTCCTGCCCGCCCTGCGCGGCTTATTGGCGTTAATACACGGCTTTGTCATGTTGGAGCTAGCGCAACAACTACGCCGTGATAACAACGTGGAACACGCCTTTAAGTTCAGCATAGAGGCTTATCTGCGTGGCCTGACGACGTAACATCAACCTTGCTGGCGCTGTCTAGGGAATAAAGGGGTACGGTTGGGCGTACCCTGCATACACTTGATAGTAAATTTATTGTGATATGAGGAATCGATTGATGAATAGACTCCCGTTAATAGGCCAGCCTGCACCGGACTTCACGCTAGAGGCCGCACCCGGCCAGACAATCACACTGAGTCATCTGCGCGGCAGGCCGGTGATTTTAGCCTTCTATCCACTGGATTGGACTCCCGTTTGCGGCGATCAAATGACGCTGTACAATGAAGTATTGCACGAATTCACCCGATATGAGGCGCAATTACTCGGCATCTCGGTAGATAGCGTCTACAGCCACCAGGCATTTAGCCAAACACAACGGCTGGAATTCCCCCTATTAGCGGATTTTGAGCCAAAAGGAGCCGTTGCGCGGCAGTATGGCGTGTATCGGCAGGCGGACGGTTACAGCGAACGCGCCCTTTTCGTGCTTGATTCTGGTGGTATGATTCGTTGGGTTTATATATCGCCTATCGGGACAAACCCGGGCGCAAATGGGATACTCAAAGCACTTGATGGACTACAACAACCTCACCAAATGTGAACTGATGAATACTATAGACAATGACATGCTGGACGAATTAGTCCCCCCTGTGAACGAAAATGACCACCGCGCCGGGCCAGACGACGCCCCTGTAACATTGGTACAGTATGGCGATTATGAATGTCCGCACTGCGGTAAAGCCCACCCCGTTGTCAAGACGTTAAAAGCCGTCCTGCGCGACAACCTGCGTATTGTGTATCGGCACTTCCCGCTACGCAAAGCACACCGACACGCCGTAGAAGCCGCAGAAGCGGCAGAGGCCGCCGCCGCACAGGGTAAATTCTGGCAGATGCACGACCTGCTCTACAAAAACCAACGGGCACTGGAACACGAAAACCTTATTCACTTTGCCTATGACCTGAATTTAGATGTTGACCGCTTTCGGGCGGAACTGGAAAGCGGGCGGCATATGCCCGTTGTGGATGCGAACTTTAGTAGCGGAGTGCGTAGCGGGGTCAATGGCACGCCCACATTTTTCATCAATGGGATGCGCCACAATGCCAGCTACGATTACGACGCGCTCTATGAAGCGATACAATCCGCATTGCACAAGGAATTAGGCGATTAGCAAACAGGAGTAACAACAATGGCAGACCTCAAAAATGCCGTCGTGATGGTCACGGGCGGCAGTGGCAACGTCGGGCAGGGCGTGGTAAACGCTTTTGCGGAAGCAGGGGCACGGGTGGCCGTTGTGGATTTACATGCAGAGCGCATCAGCCAGGTGGTAGATGCGCTGAATGATAATACACGCTTTAAGGGCTTCGCGGTGGATTTAAGCGACCCACAGGCGTTAGATACCCTGTTGCTGAACATCGAGCAGGAATTCGGCCAGATTGACCATCTGGTGCATACTGTGGGCGGGTTTGCGATGGGCGACCCGGTACACGCTGGCAATCTGGAAGTCTTCGATAAGATGATGGCGCTCAATGCACGGCTGGTGTATCTGGTGGGCGGGCGTGTCGCCGCGCACATGATAGAAAAAAACGTGCGCGGGAGCCTGACATTTGTGCTGGCACGGGCGGCCAAAAAAGGCGGCAAACATAACGCCGCATACGTCGCCAGTAAAGCCGCCGCGACGCGCATCATGGAAAGCATGGCTGTAGAACTCAAAGAACACCATATTCGTGTGAATGGTGTGTCGCCTTCCATTGTGGATACCCCCCCCAACCGCGAAGGGATGCCCAAAGCAGACTTTGACGCATGGGTGAAGCCCGCGCAAATCGGCGAATTAATGGTCTTTTTAGCCAGCAACGACGCCATGACTGGCGCAGATGTTGAGATTAGCGCGTGGTCGTAACGCCTGCTGTGCTGGAGGTGCTACAAAACATATACGGCGATGTGCTGTTTAAACATCAAGGCCACACATACCCGGCGATAGTCCACCGTGCCCCGCCCGGTTGCCAGCCGGATGACTTGCTGGGCACATTGACCCCGCACACCGCCACCCGTGCGGATTTTGCGCTGTACGATGAAGCACATCTCGCAGAGCGCCGGGCGAGTCGGCACATCAGCAACGGGCTATGTTATGACGCCACACGGCTACATCTCAATCCGCTTAAGCTGGACGCGCATTTAGGCCGCTATTTTGATATGGTAGCCACCTGTGACGCGCTCGACCATGAACTGCGCGACTTTAACGGTTTCATCCCGCTACGTGACGCCCTGCATCGCACCATCTCGCCGCAGGATGCCCTGCTGGACTGTCGTGGGCGCTCCGCGACGGTTGGCGCGGCAGTATTGACTGTATTCAACGATGGAAACACCTATCAAGCCATCGTCGCACATCGGGCGGCTAATTTAGCCGTTGGTGCGGGCATGTTCCATGTTGTCCCGGCCTTCGTCGTCCAGCCGATTGTGGACGCGCAAGCGGAATGGTCGCTACAGCTTCAAATCCTGCGGGAGTATGGCGAAGAACTGTTCGCCATGCCGGAGCATGACGCGCTTGATTCTGCCCCTACCACCCCTGATTATTTCCTCACAAATCCACACATCCAGGCATTAACCCGCATGTTCACCGATGGCCGCGCAGAATTGCACGCGACAGGAATCGTCTTAAACCTGCTTTCGATGCGATTCGAACTGTGTAGCCTGTTGCTCATTCATGATGCCGAATGGTATCGGCATAACCGGGCTATACTGGAATCCGCGCTGGATGTGGAGCGTCAAGGCACATATATCACACCGATTGAGTCGCTTGCTGGCCTGCCGGATGATTGGCCGGAGCGATTTACACCACAGGGCGTCGCCGCGCTGATATTAGGGAAAGAAACTGCTGTGAATCTGCTTAAATAATTGGTTTTTCTGGCCTTATCATTCGCTTGCTAGGGTGTGCCTGTGTGTTATAATTTATATCAGTGAAAAATGGCACAGTTCAACGAAAAAATAATATTGCCCTATTAGAAAGGTTCAGTAACAGTGAGTTCCCTCGTCTTAACCCTGAAGGAGACGTTGCGGTATCGCGGCGCCATCGGCCAATGGAGTTGGGTACTGCACCGGCTGTCGGGTCTGGGTGTGGTTTTGTTCTTTGTTCTCCACATTATAGATACCTCGTGGTCTGTCTTTTATCCCGGCTTGTACGAAAAAGCCATTGCCGTTTATCAAACCCCTTTATTTACGATTGGCGAATTCGGGCTGATTGCGGCGGTGGTCTACCACGCCTATAACGGCCTACGCATTGTCATTCTGGATTATAAGCCGCAGTGGTGGCGCTTCCAGGAGCGCGCCGCGTGGTGGGTGTTGGGCATCACCGCCCTGACGCTCGTCCCGGTCTTCGCGCTGATGTTCGGCCATGTGCTGGATTACTACGGCGAAAACCCTAACTTCCTCAGCCTGACCACCGTTTTAGAAAGCCAGATGCCGTTTGTACTGGGCATTGTGGCCGCATTTGTTGTGGCGCTTATCCTGTCTGCTGTGGCAGGTGTGGCTATGGGCGATAAAACGAATGCAGGCACAGGCAAAGCACGCGCCAGCAAATCCGAGCGTTTTTGGTGGTCGTACATGCGTATCAGCGGCTTGCTGATTGTGCCGTTGGTCTTCGGCCACTTAGCCATGATGCACGTCGTACAGGGCGTGTTTGATTTAACCGTTGCAGGCAAGCCGATTGTCGGCGTCGCCGCCACCAGCGAAGCCCTCATCGGCAATGCGATTAACGACACAGGCACGGCGGTAGAATTTGTCGGTGAGCGTTGGAATTATCTCGTCGCAAGTGTGGCGGTTTGGCGCTTCTACGACTTCGCCCTGCTGGTGTTGGCGGCAGTGCATGGCTTTAACGGCCTGCGCTACGTGCTGACGGATTACACCATGACCAACCCGTTATTACGCCGCGCTTCAGTGTATGTCACCATCATCGGTGCCGCGATTATAATTACCGTCGGCGGTGGCGCGTTGCTGGGCACAATTGACCGGACAGCCGTTAAAATCGCGCTGGAAGCCCGTTATGAGCTTGGGCTAGGCGTGCGTGAGGTGGAAGGGTTTGAAAGCCCGTTCCTGAATGAACTCCGTGAGGAAATCGGCATTACAACCACCGCAGAAGATACCACCGAGTCCGCCATCACGGAAGCCACCGAAGACGATGGTACAGAAGGCGACGAATAAGAGAAGCGATTTATTGTGATTAGGGAGTAGTGAAGATGAAAGTACATAAGCACGAAGTAATTATCGTTGGCGCGGGTGGCGCTGGCCTGATGGCGGCGCTGTACGCCAGCGAAGGCGGCGCAGATGTGGCCGTCGTCAGCAAGCTGTACCCTACGCGCAGTCATACCGGCGCGGCACTGGGCGGCATCGGCGCGGCGCTGGGCAACCTGGAAGAAGATAAACCTATCTGGCACGCTTACGATACTGTGAAGGGTGGCGACTACCTGGCCGACCAGGACGCGGCGCTCGTGCTGGCGGAAGAAGCCATCGACGCGGTGATTGAACTGGAACACTACGGCCTGCCCTTCGACCGCACGCCGGAAGGCCGCATCAGTCAACGGCGCTTCGGTGGGCATACCAGCAACTTCGGCGAGAAGCCAGTACGCCGCGCCTGCCATTCCGCAGACCGCACCGGCCACATGATTCTGCAAACGCTGTATCAACAGTGCATCAAGCACGAAGTTAACTTCTTCGACGAATTCCACGTTGTAGACCTCATCATGAACGAAGGCGTCTGCGTGGGCGTGGTCGCGCTGGAACTCAGCACGGGCGAATTCCATGTGTTTCACGGTAAGGCCATTTTATTTGCCACTGGCGGCTGGGGGCGTGTTTGGTCATTCACCAGCAACGCGCACAGCCTGACGGGTGACGGCGCGGCTGTCCCGCTACGGCGCGGCATCCCGTTGCAGGATATGGAGTTCTATCAATTCCACCCCACCGGGTTGTATGGCCTGGGCGTGCTACTCACGGAAGGTATTCGCGGGGAAGGCGGTGTGCTGATTAACCGTCACGGCGAACGCTTCATGGAAAAATACGCGCCCAACATCAAAGACCTTGCCAGCCGGGACGTTGTGAGCCGTGCAATCTATATGGAATTGCAGAAGGGCAACGGCATTAACGGCAAGGATTATGTGCATCTGGACATCCGTCCGGCCACCGTGAACCGCTTCCTGGCGGAAGCAGGCGAAGACCGCCGCCTCACGGAAGAAGACATCCGCCGTAAGTTAGCGGAAACACTCGACGTGAGCCGCACCTATGCCGGTGTTGACCCTCTGACGGAAGGCATCCCGATTAAGCCGACCGCGCACTATGCAATGGGCGGCATCCCGACCAACGTAGACGCGGAAGTGGTCGATGGCCCGGACTGGCGCGTGGTTCCCGGCCTGTACGCGGCAGGTGAGGCGGCCTGTGTAAGCTGTCATGGGGCGAACCGCTTAGGCACAAACTCACTGGTAGACCTGGTGGTGTTCGGGCGGCGCGGCGGCATCAAGATGGCGAAATTCTGCAAGGAAAATGACTGGTCACCCCTGCCTGCGAACCCGACTGCGGAAATCGAAGCGGAATTTGCCCGCATCCGCAACGCCAAAGGCAAGACCAAAATCCACACCATCCGCACCACCATGCAAGAAACCATGATGAGCGGTGTTGGCGTGTTCCGTACCGAGAAGCTGATGCAGGAAGCGCTGGAAAAGCTGAAGGAACTGCGCCACGCTTACATGACGGATTTAACCATTGATGACAGAGGCACGAAGTTCAACACGGACTTACTGGAAGCGTGGGAACTGGGCTGTCTGCTGGACTCCGCAGAAGTAACCGCCATCAGCGCCATCGAGCGCAAAGAGAGTCGTGGCGCGCATAGCCGTGCGGATTATGAAGCGCGTGACGATGATAACTGGATGGTACATACGCTCATCTACCGCGACACACAAGAGCCGTTCCACGCGGAGCCGACCTACCACACCAACACGGAAAAGAAGGTTAATCTGTCCTTAGCCGATCAAGACGAGCGTTTCATCGCTAAGGCACGCACCTACTAAAACACCGATTAATCGCAGTCTGCATAGGGACAAGCTAGGCATGTGTCCCTATGCAGAACCTGCTTAAATCATCATCCCGGATAGCTTTATAGCTAATCGGCTAAAGACTACAAAGGAGCTTTCATGCGTATAAACTTTAAAATCCGGCGCTATAACCCGGAATCAAGCGACAAGAAGAAACCGTATTGGCAGGAATACACCGTTGATAACGTCAATAGCACCGACCGCGTGCTGGAGGTGATGCACCGGATTAAATGGGAGCAGGATGGCACACTCTCGTTCCGGCGTTCATGCTCTGGTGGCATCTGCGGCTCCGACGCGATGCGGATTAACGGGCGCAACCGTCTGGCCTGCAAGGTGCTGGTGCGCGACCTTATTGAAGAAGGCGGCACGATTCAGCTAGAGCCGATTCTCGGCCTGCCCGTGTTAAAAGACCTCATCGTGGATATGGAACCCTTCTTCGCCCATTACCGCGAAGTCATGCCCTACTTCGTCAACAATGACCCCAAACCGGCGGACGGGCGCGAACGCCTGCAATCATCGGCTGACCGCGAAGTGTTCGACGATACCACCAACTGCATTTTGTGCGCGGCCTGTACTGCGTCCTGCCCTAGCTTTTGGGCGAATGGGAAGTACGTCGGCCCGGCGGCAATTGTGCAGGCGCACCGCTTCATCTTCGACAGCCGCGACCAGGCCGCGCAGGAACGTATCGACATCCTCGCGGGTGAAAATGGCGTGTGGCGTTGCCGCACAATCTTCAATTGCACGCCCGCCTGCCCGCGTGAAATCAGCGTGACCCGCGCTATTGGGGAAGTCAAACTGGCGATTCAGCGTGGCCGTCCCGATGGCATCATCGACCCGGAGAGCATCCCGGCCAAGCACCACCACTAGACAGAAAACACATTGCACATGGGGCGATATATACACGTCGCCCCATGTCACATCTCGTCTTTTATTCCCCTACTCAATCACATCAATCATCAGCGTGTATTCTGCCGGGATAGTCGTCACAGGCGCAAACGGTGACACCGCAATCACCGCGCTGGTCGTGCCTTCGGCTAATTCCAGCGTCCAGTTTTCCGCATCTAGCGGGAATTCCCAACGGGTGACGGCGTTCATCACCGTGCCTGCATATTCGATGATTTGCACCCATGCACGTTGCGGCAGAACGTTGTCGATACGCACCCACCCGGCAGATGACCAGCCGCCGTCGTCGGCCTCAAAATCCGCAAAGTAGCCAATCTCCGGGATGGCAATATCATCTACCACGATACCCGGTTCATTGACGGCATCATCTGTCAGATATTTAAAGCGAATCAGCACATCGCCGCCGACATAGGCATCAAGCGGGATGCTTTGCGCCAGCCAGTCACCGCTATAGCCCGTGTAGCCAATGCCGTAATTATTGCCGAACGGGTCGGCGTCGGTCATCTGCGCGGATGTCAGAAAATCCCACGTCGCGCCATCATCCGTGCTGATGAGCAGATACGCATAATCCCAAAATTCTTCTATGGCATACCATGTCTGGAATTCCAACGTCGCGGAATCTACATCGCTTAAGTCAAAGGCGCGTGTTAGCGTCATGTTGCTGGTATCCGCCCGGTTGCCGTACCACATGCTATCGCCACTAAACGCTGTCGTGGGAACCAGTGGCACGCTCAACGGCATCTGTAGCAGAACATCCAGCTTACGGGCGTTTTGCAGGGCATCCAGCATGTAGTAGCGCGTGCCGTACTGGTTGCCCGTATTCTGGATGATAGCGCGGCTGTCGTCCAACAGCAGGCGCGGCGCGGACGGGCGGCTGTTGATGGGTAAATCCGGCGGATAGCTGTACAGCCCCACCGCGTAATCTTCACCCTGTACGTAGTTAGCTACCGCCCATTCCGCGAAGAATGTATCCGCATCCACGCCGCCCAGTTCGGCCAGTGCCGCATCCACGCTGAACAAGCCCGTTGACTCCTGTGCGCTTAATATGCGGATGCCTTCCACGCCATAGCGATGATAAAAATACGTCACGAACATAAACGCCGCGCCGTAATCCGCCCCGCGATTAGACCCACTCAGGCCGAAGCTGTTGAGTTGATTATTGGTATCCGCCATGAACAGCGACGGATAGCGGTAGGGCGACGGATAGCCCAGCGCGTATTCAGTAAATGTGGAAAACCCCTCATTCAGCCATGTATCTTCGTTAGGGTTGAGGTTAAAGCGAATCATGTGCTGGAATTCATGCGCCAGCGTGCTTTCCATCTCCCTTGTAGCGATGTTCGTGCCGTAGGCGCTAAGGTTGACGAAGAACATCTCGCGCTCGTTGCTGGCACTGATGACGGCTTCCGGGTAGGTGTGGCGTTGCGCGAAGTAAGCCGCCGTGCCTGCCCCTAAATTATAAGCATACAGGATGTGCAAGCGAGGGTCACCATCAATGCCGGGCGCGGCTTCCGTGCCCCACAAATCCCGAACGGGGCCATAAATGCGCTGGTCGAAGGCCAACGCGACAGCCTGCGCCTGAGCATCGGTGATTCCGGCGTTACGCTCTACCCAGATGTAAACGTGTTCGCCCACAGCCCGCAATACCGCCGGAACGCGGAACGTTTGCAAAGTGGACGAATTCGACGCCCACAAATCCTCCACATCCCCCACGTTACGCACGGGCGGTACAGGGTTTAGCGGGATGTTCTGCACATCCACGCCGAGCAAACGCCCGGCAACGTCCACCGCATCCAACGCGGGGATGTCGGTCTGTGCTAAGATAACATCGGTCGCTGGGGGCGGCATTGGTTCGTCGTCAGCATATGCGGCGGCAATCACCGCGCAGAACGCCATTAAAACGAGGGTTAATCTATACATGCACATGATATCCTTAAATTTTTCTTACACAGGGTTTTGATGATGCTCCATGACTCCATTTACTATCAGGCCACACACCTGCATATCGACTCCGTGCCTTTGCATCACATCGCGGCACAGGTCGGCACGCCCGCTTACGTCTACAGCCTGCCGCGTGCGCTGGGCAACCTGCGTCGGCTACAAGCAGACTTTGCAGGCTTACACCCGCACATCCATTATAGCGCGAAGGCCAACGCCAACCTTGACGTTCTGCGAACGCTCATCAACGCTGGCGCGGGCGTGGATTGCGTCAGCGCGGGGGAGATAAACCGCGCACTCGCCGCCGGAGCAGAGCCGCAGAATATCGTCTTTGCAGGGGTGGGCAAAACGCCGGAAGAAATCGGCTATGCCGTTGCACAGGGAATCGGCTGGTTTAACGTGGAAAATCTCGCGGAATTCGACTTCATCCAGGCGGTGGCAGAAGCCCATAAGCGGCGGGTGCGGGTTGCGCCACGCCTAAACCCGGACATCACCGCCGATACTGACCCGCACATCGCCACCGGGCACAGTGGCGCGAAGTTCGGCCTATTGCCGGAAGTGGTGCAGAACGTGCTAAACCATCAAGCGGACTACCCCGCGCTGGATTTTGCCGGGATTCATGTGCATATCGGCAGTCAATTACATGACCCATCCGCGACAGTTGCCGCCGTGCGGAAGGCGCTCCACCTCATCACGCCGTATCCAGGCATTCGCACAGTCAACATCGGCGGCGGCTTCCCGGTGGCGTATACCCGCCAAGACCCGCCTGCGGATTGGCCGCGTTTTGCCGATGCGCTGACTCCGCTTTTACAGGGCTATGAGGTCATCATGGAACCTGGACGCGCCATCATCGCGGATGCGGGTGTGTTGCTGACTCGTGTGCTGTACATCAAGGAGCAAGGCGGGCAGAGGTTTGTCATCGTGGATGCTAGCATGGCAGAATTACTGCGCCCGGCGTTGTACGGCGCACAGCACAGCATCATCCCGCTTAAGCCCCTCCACGCGAATTTAACGCCCGCGCAGGTGGTCGGCGCAGTCTGCGAAACCACCGACACACTCGGCGTTGATGTGCCCCTGCCGCCACTTGTGCCCGGTGATGTGCTGGCCGTGCTGACGACAGGCGCGTATGGCGCGGTGATGGCGAGCAATTACAACGCCCGCCCACGTCCGCCGGAAGTTGTGGTGCATCCCGACGGCGGCACATGGAAAATTGCCCGCAGACGAGAAACATGGGCGGACTTGCTCCAGTGGGAGCGTGAACACTAAGGCGGCGGGATGGTAAACGCTACATCCCACACATAGCCATCGCCCACGTCTTCCCCGTTGATGCTGACGCTAGGCCGATGGCCGTCCGTCTGGCTATAAAAACCGATACGCAGGCGATAGTCCGTGCCGTGTTCGCCCACCGGACTGTAGTAAAACACGCGGCGGTCAATCACATATTCGCCCGGCTCCCAAAAGCGCGTGGAATAATACATGGGAGATTGCGGCGAATAACGCACCGGGCCATCCATAGTAGCAAGTGGCATCACTTCGCCCGGCGTCACCAGATGCACATACATAAAGTAGTCATCCGGCGGCGGATTAAGCACCTCAAACACCATATACAGGTCGGTGGCCTCCTCCGTATAGTACAGCGTAGTATCCCGCGAGTCGTAGCCGACCAGCCGCGCAAAATCCCCAAAGCGCACATCGTCAGTGAGTGTATTCTCTAGCGGTGGCGGCGTAAATCGCTCTGCCGGGTTAACCTGATACACACTGTAGGAAAAAACCCGGTCTTCAAAAATCGCGGTTTCCTGCACCACATTTTCCCGCCACAGGCTGGTGAACCATTGTGAATGATACGGTAGGCGCTCTAAAGGGACATCCTGCCGGATGCCGCGAATATTATAGTATGCGGTGGAGTCCGGCCTGGCGTAAATAAAGTGCGTCACTTCCGGCGGGATTTGTGCAGTACGCATGGGCGTGGATGTGGTGCGGATGTCGGCCAATGGGAAGAAGAACTGTAACATCTGCACACCGGGCGCAAGCAACACAAAGTCGCCCTGTTCAGTTTCATATTCACGCAGATAGTCCACCATGCCATGCAACGCCGCGCGCGATTCATCGTCCTGCGCCACCTCCGTCCACAGCCAGCCCCAACCTGCACCAGCATCGTAAATGGCAATCATCACGCCTGGCATCGCCAGCACCAGCACCGCGCTAAAATAAACACCACGCAACGCAGGCCGCCACGACGCCAGGCGCTCCAGGCTGAAGTAGCGCGCCAGCATCACGGCACTGGGCAACAACATCAACGGCACAATGGCAAACGACAGCCGATAATGATAACTGTAGGAATAAAACCATGTGATGAAATACGGCAAGGCCAGCGCCGCCGCCCACCCGATACGGTTTAGATCGCGGCGGCCTGCCACCTTCAGATGCACCAGCGCGAAGTCGCCCAATGTCAGCACTAAGACCAGCACACCCACGCCCAACGCCAGCCATTCCAGCCCGCCCATCCGCGCCGATTGCAGGATAGTGGGCACAACGCCCAGCGCAACCAACCCCACGCCGACCCCCACACCGCGTTTATCCGGGCGGAAGCGCGCCGGTGCAAGGTAAAGAAAAGCCAACAACAGCGCCAGCGCCAATAACGGCCAGCCAAACTCCGCGCCGCTACGCATGGCAGAGCTAAGCCAAACCGACGGCGGGAATGTTATCGGCTCGTGCCCGATGAGCACGTTACGCGCATACCACAGGCCACCTAGCGGGATGCACGCAACACCCATCCAGAACGCGACCCCAAAGCGCGGTAAAAAGCGCCGCACATCCCCACGCACGCGGATGAATTCCAGCAGGACGGCCAGCACCACGCCCCAGATGAGCGCCCCTGCTGTTGGCTTTGTCCACATCGCCACACCCAAAAATAAGCCTGCAATCAGCGCATAGCGCCGCCGCCCGGAGGCCATGCCGTCGTCCGTGTGCGTCCATGCCATCAGGAAGAAGGCCGCCGCGCCCGTGAAACCAAACGTCAACGGAATCTCTAAATCCGCAATGCGCGTCCAGTAACCAAAGTGTGGATACAACGCCCACAGCGCCGCCGCGATAATGCCGACACGACGGTTAAACAAGC
>DAIMZF010000085.1:0-13929 GCA_036734085.1 Aggregatilineales bacterium | reverse complement strand
AATCCGCATAGAGCATCGCGCCACGCTCCAGGCTGGCTTGTGTGGGCAGGACGGCATTAACCACTTGGGCGGGTGGCCGTAACGTCTGTGCATAGGATTCCCGTGTCTGCTGGATGAGGATGTATGTGCCTAACATCACCACGACAGTGACAGTAATCGCGGTTAGCGCAATTGTCACACTGGCTGTATCCAGATTTAGCGCCAGCAGGCCACGCCGTATAAATGGAATAGTCACCCAACCACAGGCCAGAAGAACAGCCAGCAACGCCAACAAATTGCCGATGTTGGGGTCTATCACCTGTATAACCGCCGCTTCTGCGTCAATCTCCCACGCAAAGGCGACGCGATGCCTCTCACCTTCTGGCGTGGTCAGGTCAACCAAGCTCCACCAGCGCCCATCAGAATCAATATCCGCCGTCGCCGTGACATAAAGGCCGTCTTCAATGGCTTCCAGCGTATGGTTAACGCTCCGGTAGGCTGTCGCCGGGCGCGCATTGACTAACGCCACACCGACATCAGCCACGCGCCGCCCATCACGGCTGACCACCACATCGTGCGTATTCACACCTGGCCCACCGGGAATAACACTCATCACAACGGTAAAATCCGCGATTTGTACGGCCTGTGTGGGCGTCACAATATCACGGTTGATAAAATCCGGTTGTGGAATGGGAGTCGCGCTCAACACAGAGGCCGACCCCAGCACCGCCACCACAAAAACCGCCTCTAAACGGAGCGTCGGCATAAACTGACCTATGCGCCCGCTAAACGCCGTAAAGCGGGCGTAGCGCGCCGGATTGAGTGCAACATGGTGCAACGCCGCCACCGTCAGCAACGCGCCCACCAGCACAGATTTGAATGCCAACGCCCCGCCAAACGTCGTTCGTACTTCATCTACACTAAAAATCCAGTTGGATGCACTATAAATGCCCGTCGTGATGACCACCAGCGCCGCCCCAAACGCTATTGGGCTAAATCCGCGTAAGGCCGCCAGCAGAGCCTCGCGCCTCGCTTCGCCGCTATACGGCTGTAACGCCACCGGAAGCACTAACACCAGCGCGACTAATCCGCCTGCCCAAAAGCCGACGCCCAACCCATGAAACCAATCAAACGTTATCGCCAGCCAGGGCCAGAGCAAGCTCCCGGCGGCGTGGCTGAGTACGCTATAACTGCCGATGACCAGCGCCAACAGCCACAGGTTCGCCGTCCAGTAAGCGCGGATGGCGGCAGGCTGGCTTTTTGCCTGGAATAAACTAAGCAAGAATAACCCGCCACTGATGCCCAGAAACGCCATGCGCCAGTTCCAGATGTCGCCAAAGCGTGAGCCGACGCGCACCAATCCCCAGAAGTCCGGCGCAAGTGCCCGCACAAAGTCCACGTTAAAAAATGTCATGGTCTGCTGAATTAGCGCGAGCAGGTTTCCGGCCAGTGCGCCCAGCAACGCATAGCCGAAAATTACGTTTAAACGTCGCAGGACGCGCGGCGGCAGGTTGCCGCCCGGATATTTAGCACTCCCCCATGCAGGGATCAAGACCAGTACATACAGCACCGCCGTGCCGAACAGCACCATGCTGGACGTTATCGCCAGTGCCCGCCATACGACTTCTAGCGGGATGGCACGGTCGCTTAAGCCAATTCCGGCCACGCCGCCTATCTCTGCACCCACGAAAAACACACGACTTTCCGCGACCACATGCCCATCGGTTGCAAAGGCAGGCCGTAGCTCCACGATGTACGCGCCGTCTGGTAAATCCGGCGGCACGCGCAAGGTCAACAGGCGATTATCGTTTTCGCTCAGGCCGCCCGTCGCTAACACGTCCCCGCGTTGATTACGCAGGTTAAGCGTGCTGAAGTCCGGCTCTAGTGCTTCGCTGAACCAATATTGTAAGCGCGTGGGCGGACGATCTAGCACGGCGCGGTTTTCCGGGATTGAGCGGACGAGATAGCCGTGCGCCTCTGCGGGCAGGGGGTTTAAGCCAAGCAGTAGAAATGTCAGTAAAAAGAGCGTTAATCGCCGCATAAATCCTCGCTAAGCCATACGCAAACACGCACAGCAATCATCGGTGTTGCCTGCCCCCGTTGATGTGTGCGTGTGAAAATAGAAATCCGTTTGTATAAAGCGTATGACTTATTTTACCAGAGGCATAGCAATTGTAAATGTCGCGCCTTGCTCCAACCCGGTGCTTTGCGCCCAGATGCGCCCATTATGTGCCCGCACAATAGCCCTTGTGATGCTAAGGCCAATGCCTAGCCCCCCGTGATGGCGCGTCATGTGGTCTTCCACCTGATAAAACTCATCGAAGATGCGCTCCAGTTGGCTTTGGTCTATACCAATGCCTTCATCCATAATGGTGATGTGCCCTTCCTCACCATGCACAAATGCCCTCAGCACAATTTCCGCGCCTGGTTTGCTAAAGCTCATGGCATTACTCATGACATTGATGATTGCCATAACCATGCGCGTGCGGTCTACGAATACCTGTGCGTCCGGGTCATCCACGTTAAAGCGTAGTTGGTATGTGTCGCTGTTGGTCAGGGCGCTACAATCCCGTTGAATATCTTGTACCAGCGTCGTTAGGGTCATCGGCTGGCGGTATAATTCCGACGACTTTTGCTTGATATACCGCAGATTAATCATGGATTCGATAATGCGCCGTAATTGTAACGCACCATCCATTACTTTTGTGGCCTGTATGCGGACGGCGGAATCTTCCGTTTCCTGTAGAAAGCTGGCGTATCCTAAAATAATGCCTAAGGGTGTGCGTAGTTCGTGGCTGGCAATGGCGATAAAGTCACTTTTCAGCTTATCGAGTTCGCTTAGTTCCGTATTGGCCTTCTGTAATGCCAGCACCAACTGCCCCACTTCAATTGCAATGGCGGCTTCCCCTGCCAGAATGCTTAAATTGCGGCGATCGTCTTCCGTCCAGGGCAGGGTGCGCTTATTCACCACTTCCAGTACGCCGATTGTGCGATTGTTGGAAATCAATGGCACACCCAGCAGGGAACGAGTGCGAAACTGTATCGTTTGGTCTACCTGGGTGTAATGGCGGGGGTCATCGTCCGCATTGCTGACTTCAACAATGCGCCCCTCTTTAAAGATTGTCCCCGCCAGGCTATCTAGCGGGACTGCTTTGCCGACGAGCGTCCGTGAGGGTTTGTTTTCTGTTGATGTGGCCGCAAAGACTAATTTCTCCTGCTCTTCATTCCACAGCAGGACGGACGCCCCTTCACAATCGGTCAGCTTTACGGCGGCCTCCATCAAGTAGCGTAACAGTGCATCAATGCCTACATCCTGCCGGAGCAATACGGAGTTCAGGACGTTGTTGATTTCCAGCAAATGCTGATAGTGTGTGATGCGTCGTTCCAGCGTGGCGATGTAGTCTTGTTCCTGTTTCGCTTCCATAGTGCATAAGCCCCTTAACCCTTAAGACAGTTTAATTGTAGCACTGCTTTATACTTCGCGTTAGTTTGATGGCTGTTAGAGGCGGGTTGTATAAAACTTGGTTGTGTAATGGATAAAAAAAGTATTTCTAGTAGTAGTAGGCTGTTCAAACCTGTTCAAAACTCTTTAGTAACTTATAGTAATGTGGGATAACACCCCTATATATCCCAAATATGACCCTTAAATAACCCAAATTGTGGGATATTACAGGATGTAGCCTGTTCAAAGTTTTGAACAGGTGCCTGTTCAAAACTCCTATCGTTTTTGTTATATTGCTCATCTTATATTCATAAAAGGCCTTACCTGTTCAAAGTTTTGAACAGGTTTTGAACAGGTTTTGAACAGGCAACTATAGCTTTTGAACAGACAATTAAATTAATGTGGTTTATCCGACATTGTGTTGTATTTTTAGTTTTGGGATATAACTTGGGAAAAATTGGGATATATATCCCAAAAAGCGCCTTAAGGAAAAATTGAGGCCATCCCCGCATAAGTCGGTCAGGTCTTAAGTAATCCGCTGTGCAACCCTTCCCGCCCTTAGCGCGTATAGAATGTAATGACAGCAGAATAGTGCAAAAAGGATACAACCTGATGAGCAATGATGTGAAGCAACTACGTAAATCAAAATATAATCGTGTCATCAACGGAGTCTGCGGCGGTATAGGGGAATATCTGGGCGTTGACCCGGTACTCGTCCGTGCGGGGTTTATCATCGGCTCGTTTTTTACCAGCGGCGGCCTGCTTCTGGGCTACATTGCGCTGGCTTTCGTGATGCCTAAAGCACAGGGCGATTCCTATTTTGCGGAATGGCGCAAGCCACACGCACACAGTAAAGCAAAGACGGTTGAAATCCCGGTAGATGGTAAGCGCAAAAACGACGCCGACCCTTTGCACTATGCCCGCCCCATCGGGGATATTGATGACATGCGCGAAAAAGCAAAACGCATTGAAGAATAAACAATGCGCCCTGTCGATAAAACAAAACACCGATTGATATTGATTCAATCGGTGTTTTTTGTTGCCTGCTGGTACATGAATGATTAGCTTGCTTGTGCGTGAATCATCCGGTAGCTGTTGGGGTGCAGGATGCCCGCAATCGCCCGTTGGAGCATGTTCACGGCATGGGGCGCATTCACTTTGCCGTCTGCTTGTTGGCTTTGTACGTAGGCCATAGAAGACAGCAATTGTGCCGCTTCCGTGATGAGATGCTGTGCCATAATTGGCGTCATCACGTCGTTGTATGTCCACCATTGCCCGTAAGGATTATGCGAATCTTCCAGTGCTTCCACATCCAGCAACCCTGCGATAAGGGCTTGCGAGTTCATGATGTCATTGTAAAGTTGCCATGCCGCCTGTGGTGCTCCCTGCGTCATTATATAGGCCCGGCCATAGCGGGCTTGGAATGTCGCTGTCAGTTCCATTAAACGGGCGGCCTCATTTAAAATGTTGCGTGCTACGTGTGTGTTCATAGTGAGCCACCTTTCTTATATATAGATTGTGCTTATTCGCACAAATATTAACGTTTGTGGAAGGTTCTCCTCGCCACTTCTTAAACTAAGTTTAACACAAACTTAAACTACTTGTCAATTAAGATGCTTTTACAGTTCTGTGAAAACCGATTTGTCCTTGTCAAAACATGCCTATCGTAATACCGTAGAGGCGATATATAATGAAACTTATCTTACGGATGTATCGTGAGGGTTGATACCTTAATATGCAAATCAGAAGAGACTACTCTCGTTCGTTTTTTACTGGTAAAAAACGGGGTGGCGTGAGTGCCCGCTTTCTTTTCTTCTTCAGCCTGCTGATGGCTGTCCTCATGGTGTTTTACTTCTCCAATGCAGAAACTGTTCAATCTGAGGTGTTGAAAGCACTTAATATGGCTCCCCCGCCAACCACGTTGCCCAGCCAAAATGCAACGTTGGCGATGCAGTTATTTTATGAAGGGGACTTAAACGGCGCGATTGAAGTCTTCCAGGAAGCCGTGCGAATGCGCCCCGATAACATCGACTATCTTTATGAATTCGGCAGTCTGCTGATGGAAGCAGACCGCTTTGAGGAAGCCATGCTCGTCGCGGATCAAGCGATTGCTGTTGCGCCGGATGACCCACGCGGCTATGCCTTAAGATCTCGTGGGCTGATGTGGAGTGACCCGCCTCAGGCGATTCAAGCCGCCATTCAGGGGTTAGACCGTGATGCGGAATTTGGGCCGCTGTATGCTTCTCAGGGTGTGGCATATACCAATCTGGGGCGCTGGCAGGAAGGCTTGCGGATGGCGACCCGTGCCCGCGAACTAGACCCTAACAACATCTTTGTGCAGATGTCATATCAGTGGCCGGCGACTTATCGCGGGGACTATCGCGGCGCGATTGAAGCACTGGAAACCGCAATTGGCCTCAATCCCAATCTGGTGACGCCGTACTTCTATCTGGCGCGGCTTTATAGCCTGCGGCAGGTTGGCGAGCCAACGATGGCGATTGCCACCTATGAGCGCATCCTGCAAATGGAGCCGGAAAACGAACGCGCTTACCTGCGCCTGTGCCAGACGTATGCCGCCGTAGACCAGGCGCGTTTCGACATCGCGCAGTTCTATTGTGACCGTGCTATTGCCATCAACCCGGAATACGGTGACGCTTACGCCCAGCGTGGGCAGATGCAGTACGTCCGGCGTAATTATGAAGGCGCGATTGAGTCCTTCAGGGCGTGTATCGAAAACGGCTCACAGTTGATTGAATGCCGTTACCTGATGGGCTTCGCGGAATATCTGCTGGGCAATTGTGAAGATGCGTGGACGATTTCCAACGAAGCGCGGCCCATCGCCATCGAGCGTGGTATGGACATCATCGTGGAAAATATCGACTTTGTACTGGACGCCATCACAGAACGGTGTGCCGCCTTCCGCGACCGCCCTGTGCCGACATCTGTTCCACCCACCCCGCTACCACCGACCCCCATCGGCGGATTTGGATAACCAGAGGTTACGCAGTTTATGTATGTCAAAAGAGACTATTCCCGGTCTTTCTTCAGTAAGGCCGCGCAAAAACCGCGCCGCAATTATGCGCGGTGGCTATTCATCTTAGGGCTGTTTGTCGGGTTGGTGGGTGTGTTTATCGCCGCCAACTTTGATAATCTGGAAGCCCAAGCAATGGAAGTCATGGGACTCGCGCCCACACCGACGCCGCTTCCTAGTGACCTGGCCGTGTTAGCCAATCAGTTGATGATACGCGGTAACATGACGGATGCTCGCAATCTGTTTGAGGAAGCCATCGCCCAACGCCCGGAGAATATCGCGTATCGCTATGAGTATGGCCGCTTGATGATTGATATGAGCGAACCCACCATTGCCCGCGAACAAGGCGACGCTATCATCAGCATGAACCCCGACGACCCACGCGGCTATGCACTCAAGGCCGCCGCAGAAGTCTGGATGAATAACCCTAACAGTGCTATTCCTATTGCGTTGGCCGGGCTGGATTTACGTGCCGGGTATGAATCGCACCTGTATACTGCTCTGGCGCGTGCCTATACCAATAGCGGCCAGTATCAAAACGGCGTGGATGCTGGCGCACGAGCCATCGCCGCCGACCCCACCGACGCCAACGCCCGCAGAAGCTACGCTTTTACGCTCAGTTGGGTGCGCGATAACGCCGCCGCGACCGAACAATTAGAGGCCGCCATCCTGCTAGACCCCACCAACATCAGCGCCCACATGGAGCTAGCCCTGCAATATTCCGCGCAAAACCGCGACCAGGAAGCCATCAGCATTTATGACCGTGTGTTGGCGCTACAACCGCGCAATGCGCGGGCGATGCGTCGTCTGTGCGGGACGTATCGTAAAATCGGCCAGTTCGAGCGTGCGCTGGGCTTTTGTCAGGACTCCGTAGAGGCTGACCCTAACGATCAGGGTGCGTGGTACGAACTGGGCATCCTACAGTACAACAGTTATCAGATGGCAGGGGCGCGGGATAGCTTCGCCGCTTGTGTAGCGATTGACCCCAGCAACTACACCTGCAAGCATCGTTTAGGGTTGGCACAATATTATATGGAAGAATGTACCCCCGCATGGGATACCTTGCAGGAGTCGCTCATTATGGTGCAATCCGCACAGGGGCGCGGAGAGAATGTCGGCGAAGTGCTAAACAATATTCAGGCGGGTCTGCGAGCCATCACCACCACCTGCCCGGACTATCTGGGGCTTATCCCGATTGAGGAAACGCCAGAACCCGCGCCAGAAGACGACGACCTGACCGACGAACAAGACCCGCTAGCAGAAGGTGAATAACGAATGTATTTACGCTCTCAACGACGTTACAGTAATGGATACAACACCAGTCGGCGCGGTAATGGCGGTGGTGGTGGCGGATGCTTAGTGCGCTTGATGATGTTGCTCATCATCGTGGGGATTGTGGCCGGTGGTGTGTACGTCTACCGTAACCTGGACGAAATTCGCCCGGAAGTACAGCGTTTGATAGGTGAAGTCGCGGAAGTGGCGGAGGACAACGTGCGGCAAATCCGCGCGACGCCCTTGCCGCCCACGCCCGATCCATCCGAAGATTTAACGCTGGCTGTGCGTGCATGGGAGCGCGGCGCGATGGAAGATGCCATCATCTACTACACCGCCGCCCTGCCTTCCTTGCCCAATGATTTAGTCGCGCATTACCGGCTGACGATGGCCCTGGTTAACCAAGGCCGTTACCAGGAAGCGGCGCAACAGGCAGAAAACGCCATTACCGCCAGCCCTTTTTCTGCGGATGCGTGGGCGGTGCAAGCGTTGGCGCTGACCCGCATTAGCCAACCGCGTGATGCGATTGCATCCGCCGCCCGTGCGCTGGAACTTGCGCCGGAAAGCGCGATAGAGTCTTCCCCGCAGGTGGCAAAGTCGCGGGCGAGGGCGCTGGCCGCGATGGGTGAGGCGTATCTGTCACTGGGGCAAAACGAGTTAGCCCGTACCTATGCTACTGAAGCCCTGGAGCTAGACCCGGAAAGTTTTGAAGGATGGAACTTGCGGGGGCGCATCGCACAGGAAGTTGACCTGAATATGCAGGTCGCCGCCGAAAGCTATGCCGAAGCCTACGAAATCGCGCCGTATATGACTTATCTCGGCATTTGGGTGGGGCGCATCCAGCTATACGGCTTAGGCCAGGAAGACAGCGCGATTGACACGTTTCAGGGGATTTTGGAGCAAAATCCGGGTAACACGTTGGCGCTGTACGAGCTAGGCTACTATTACACGCGCTTTCAAGGCAACCCGTCAGAATCTTTTAACTACTTTAGCCGATGTGTGCAAAACGACCCGGACAATGTGCAGTGTTTGTATCGGTTAGGCCGTGTGTTGCTCCTGCGGGAATCCGCGCTGTTTAATGCACAGACCGCGCAGGAATACATCCTGCGTGCCCATGAGCTTAGCCCCAATGACGGCTACATCCTGTATTGGCTGGCCGACGCATACATGGCGCTCGGCCAATGTCAGATCGCGTTGCCCTATATGGAGCAAGGCCTGCAAATAGCACGCCAGAACAACGATGCACAGTTAGCTTCGGACTATCAGGATTTTGCGCTCCCGCGTGCGCGTTCCTGTGGGCAAGGCACAATCCCCATTGAACCACCAGACGACGAAGAAGATATTGACGGCGCTGATTCTGTGGGGGATAGCGCCTGATTATCTAATCGGCAAGGTCACGCAAAAGTCAGAACCGACGCCGAGTTCGCTCTGCACGGTGATTTCCCCGCCGTGCAGATGCACAATCTCCTGTGTGATTGCCAGCCCTAGCCCCGTCCCTTGCTGGCGCATCTGCTTGGTTCCGCTTTGTTTATAACGCTCAAAAATAGTCGATAAATCATCCTGCGCGATGCCTGCGCCCGTATCCCGCACCCCAAACACGATGTTCTGCCCTTCCTGCCGGGCATAAAACATCACAATACCTGTTTCTGTGAACTTATTAGCGTTGCTGATGAGGTTTAAGACCACCTGCTGGATGCGCGTCGCGTCGATGTTGACTTCTGCGGGTAAGTTGTCGCTGAAGTCGTGCTGGAAGTTAACGCCGTCCTTCCACTGGTAGATATGGCCGATGTCGTACACTTGGCGTAGGAATTTAGACAAGTTCACTGCTTCGGGATACAGCGTGAGCTTGCCCATCTCAATTTTGGTCAGGTCGAAGATGTCGTCCGTCAGGTTGACGATGTGGTTTAATGTCTGGAGTGAGGTATCTATCCAGTGTGCTTGTTCTTCGGTGAGTTCACCAAACACGCCCTCTAGTAGCAGATGTTGGGCGTTCATGGCGGTGGCTAAAGGTGAACGGATGTCGTGGACTATGGTGCCTAAAAAGCTGGTACGCAGATGATTATGCTCCACAGCGTTGTGCCAGCTTTCCTGCAGGCGCTCGATGGCGGCCTGTAGTTCACCTGTGCGCTGGACAACCCGCGCTTCCAGTTCATCGTTAAGCATGGCGTTTTCTATGGCGACTGCCGCCTGCGACGCGAAAAATTTGAGAATACGCAAATCTTCCGAAACAAATACATCTGTTTCGGAGCGATTTTCCACATATAACGCGCCTAAAATCTGCCCACGCGAGATAAGTGGCACGGCCATCACGGAACGCAACTTAAGCGCATTCACGCTTTCCGCATCCTGGTAACCGCCATCACCCAACGCATCCGCGATGATAATATCTTCCTGGTTTGACACCACACTACTTAAAATAGAGTGGCTAATTTGCTCGATGGGGTCTTCGATAGGATGGCCTTCCTTTGTAAGACGCACGCGGAAGTTTAGCAAATTGCCGTCTTCCACAAGGATGAGATAGCCCATCTCCGCATGGACTAATTCCATCGCAACCAACATGGCATAGTTCAGCAATGGGTCAAGTTCGCGGTTTTCGGCCATCTGTCGGCTGATGTCGAGCAGTTTTTCCAGCATTTGAGGCTTAAGCGTGGGGGACATGCGCCTTCTCTTTCGTCGTAACGTCTGCCCCTATTGTACAACGTGATGCGAAAATCGGCTCTACGGGCTGAATGTATTGCTTTGCATACAAGCCCCTATCAAATAGATGTCTGTACCGCCATCCTCCGCCCGGACTGCGCTATGACGCCCGGTGCTTAGGCGTCGTGTGGAGATAACATTGAGGCGGATTGTGCCGTAATAACTGCCCACGGTTAAAAATTCTTCGTCACTGTGCAGGTGTATGATGGTGCGCCCGATGCCAAAAGGCCGGAAGAAATTATAGTCTTCGTATACCAATTCCGAGCCAGGATAGCGCGGTAAAAGTCGGTTGAGTTCGTAGTGGCAACGGGCATCAAACCCTATAATAAACACGCTAAATGTGATGACCATGCCAACCATTAAAATCAAACATCCGGCCAAAGGCCGCGTCCCACATCCCTGTGGATGATCCATCCGTTATTCCTCACTTTCATCTGACTTTAAATCCACCAATCGCCGGTAGGTTGCCTGAAACAGCAGACAATCCGCCGTGTGGAACGGCTCCGGCGCTTCGATGCCGACTGTGCCCTGCACGCCAAAATCTACGAATGCGCGTAGCAAGTCACGGTACTGTAAATCCGCTTCGTTAAGCGGAATGTGCGATTTTTCGCCTTTATTTGTATACGCAATACCGCTCATATGGTTGTGCAATCTGTGTAATCCCGGTTCGCCCAACATTTCGCGGATGAGGGCTAACGCGCCCGTGAATTCGTCGTAGGTGTTAAACGTGCCGTCGCCATTGCGGGCGTGCAGATGTGCCCAATCCACGCACGGCAGGACGCCGGGCACATCCCGGCTGAGCCGGACGACTTCTTCCAGCGAGCCAAAAACTGATGCCTTGCCCATCGTCTCCGGGCGGAGCGTGACCGCGACTTCTTCCGCTTGTAGTTTGGCGCTGATTTCCGTCAGTTTTTCCGCCACACGCTCATAGACGAGCGCCGGGTCTTGCCCGTGATAGCTGGCCGGATGAAACACAATATCCGTCGCGCCTGCTAAAAAGCCCTTACGCGCCGCCGTCAGCAGGCGCTCATCGCTGGCCTGCATCTTTTCTTCTGTCTGGCTGTTGAGGTTGATGAAGTACGGCGCATGGACGCTCAGGCTGATGCCGTTGGCCTGCCCTGCCGCTTTAATCTCCGCGCAGGTCTGGTCGGAGGCGCTTACACTGCGCGTCCATGCGATTTCCAGATGATGCAGGCCGAGTTGGGCGGTGTGTTCGATGGCGGCGGGGGTGCCACTGGTTCGGGTCGTCTGGGGTGCGCCGACGGTGCCGAAGCGCACAAGGTCTGTTGTGGGCGTCATAGGTTGTTATCTGCTTTCCTTTTTGTCTTGGGCATATTAACGCCGCCAAATATTCTGGCGGCGTGGGTGTCTGTGTTTGTGTTTGTTTATTTTGATAGCGCGACGACAAGCCGTTAGCGCGTGTTTACTTCTTCGGTGGCAGAACCTCGCGTGGCTTACTGCCTTCCGTTGGCGGCCCGATGATGCCCTCCGCTTCCATAACATCAATCAGGCGTGCCGCCCGCGTGTAGCCGATGCGTAAGCGGCGCTGGAGCAACGATACGGAGGCTTTATTCAAGCGGCGCACAAGCTCCACCGCTTCGCCATATAGTTCGTCTTCGTGGCCGTCATTATCCGCACTGGTACTGCCATAACCCGCGCTATGGTTATCCGGGTTGGAGGGGGATGTCTCATCCCAGAAGGCTTTCTGCCCGCCGGAGGCCGAAGACGGCGGCGGCGTGCTAAAGCGTTCACCACGCGGAATTACGGAACGGCGCTCTGTGGCGAGGTCTTCGTCACTCATCAACGCGGTGATGGGGCGTTGTTCCACACCATCCGGGCCTTGTGTCTTCCAGAAGTTATTGATGTTACGAATTTCCATGTCGGACAAATACACGCCCTGCAAGCGTACCGGTGCGGGCGAATCGCCACTCATATAGAGCATGTCACCCTTCCCTAGCAGACGTTCCGCGCCGGGTTGGTCGAGGATAACGCGGCTATCCACGCCGCCCGCCACCGCAAACGCGATACGCGCCGGGAAGTTGGCCTTAATCAAACCAGTGACAACATCGACAGAGGGGCGTTGCGTTGCGATGACTAAGTGAATGCCGGTGGCACGCGCCAACGCCGCAATACGGGTGATGACGCGCTCGGTTTCGTCCGGCGCAAGCATCATCAAGTCCGCTAATTCGTCAATGATGACGACGATATAGGGCATGTTCGGCTCGTTGGCGGGGCGATGCTGGTTAAAGTCCTCGATGTTACGCGACCCCACATTGCTGAACTTTTTGTAACGCTCGTCCATCTCGCGTGTCACCCACTTTAGCACGCCCACGATGCGCTCTAACTCCACCACGACCGGCGCGACCAGATGCGGGATGCCGTTGTATCCGGTCAACTCCACGCGCTTAGGGTCTACCATGATGAACTTGAGCGTTTCCGGCGTATTGCGGATGAGCAAGCTGGCGATGACCGCATTCACACAAACAGATTTACCAGAACCCGTCGTCCCTGCGATGAGCAAGTGCGGCATAGAGGCTAAATCTGCTGAGACAGGCGCACCGTCTACGCTCTGCCCTAGTGCGATGGCTAACGGTGATTTTTCCGCAATTTTATGAAACTGGCGGCTCTCCATCACATCCCGCAAGCTCACAAGGCTGGCTTCTTCGTTGGGGACTTCAATGCCGACAAAGCCCTTACCCGGTACGGGTGCTTCGATACGGATGGACTTTGCGCCCAGTGCAAGCTGTAAGTCTTTGTCTAGCTGGGCGATGGCGCTCACCTTCACACGGCTCTTTTTGCCGCCGCGTGCTTCCAGATATTGCGGCTCCACGCCGAACTGCGTAATCACCGGCCCCGTGTTGATTTCTACCACATGGCCGGGTGCGCCAAAGCTCCGCAAAGTTTCTTCAATCAGGCGGGCGCGTTGTACCAGAACATCCCGGTCAAATTCGCCCTCACTGCCGGAGGCCAACAATGTGCGGTAATCCGGCAAGCGCCAGTTTTTCCGCGAAGCAGGCGTGCTGACCGTCACCGGGCGCGGTGCGGATTCGGTGCGGTGTGCGTCCGGGTTGATGGCGGGCGCGGGGCGTTGTTCCACGCGCTCATATTGCGGCGGACGCGGAACAGGCGTGATGTTTTCCGGCGCGGGTTCTGCCGGGCGGCCTGCATCCATTGTGGGCGGCTTAAACGCGGCGGATTGACTCGGCAGACCTTCGGCGGAGCGTTCCGGCTTGCTGAAGGGTGTGGCCGCCGTTGGCTTTTCTTCGATGGGTTTTGCCTCATCCGTTGGCGAGGGTGTCCCGGCGGATGTGCCAAAGCGCCGGATGCTATCCAGACGGGCGGCACGGCTGGCGGCATCGTCCGGTTGTTGTGCGCTGGCTGGCTCCGGTGCGGATGCGGCAGGTTGCGCTGGCTCCGGGTCTGTGGAAGTCGCGTTGAACGGGCGCGGGCGTAATGGCTCACGCGCAGGCGGTGTCTCTGAGGGTTTAGCGAATGGCCCACCGAAGCG
>DAIMZF010000084.1:0-13944 GCA_036734085.1 Aggregatilineales bacterium | reverse complement strand
CAGGGCTTGCTCATCAACGCGACAAACCCCCTGCCATTAGGCAATGCGGAAGCGCCAGTTGTGGCGTCCTTTGCGCCGACGTGGGATGCGTTCAACAATCGGCTTTACTTTTTGCGTGGCGCACCCGTCCCGGATGGCGCACCGAATTGGGAACTGCGTTACTTCAGCGCGGAACAGCTAGACGCCGCTTTTACGGATTACCGCGTCCGGCTAGAGGCGCAGGCACAAGTCCGCATCGCGGAGCTAGAGGCCGCTATCCAGGCGCGGGCAGATGCCAGTAACATCCGTCAGGCGGAGCGCGAAGCCTTCGGCTCGACTGGCATTATCTCGGAGCGCCTCATCGTGCCGATTGAAGATGTTCTGCTGGACTTCACCGTGCTGGATGCGGATGAAATCCCGATGCCTGCTGTTGAGACAACCGTCGTCGGCCCGATTGCCGGATTGCCCGCCGGGAGTCGCTTGCTGGATACCTACCATGAAATGATGTACGCCCCCACGCACATCGACGTAGGCGGCCTGCTGATGCTGATGGCGATTAACAACACCATCGACCCATCGCAGGGCGGGGTGTGGCTGGTCGATCTGGCTTCTGCCGCGCCGATTCCGTTAGTGCCGATGGAAAGCATTATCTCGTCCGAGCCAGATTGGATCCGTACCTTTACGCTGACGAATGTGCAGTGGGCGAACGATAGCACCGGCTTTTTCGTCGGCGTCCGCATCGACGGCCAAACCGCCAGCTTTGCCAACGTCTACCATTTTAGTTTAATTACAGGTAACTTAAACCCGGTCGCCAATTACGGCATCCTCAATGCGGAAAATGATTTCTTCTCCGGCGACCTGCCGACGGTAGACGCCGCCGTGCTAACGCCTGATGATGAAGTGCTTTACTTCAACCGTAGCCGCCGCGACGTGATGTTCGCAGTCCCGGCTGTGCCGCCCGCACGCGGTGCGGAGCCGCAGGTCATCGCACTGGGCACAAACTTAGCCCAACAGCGCCGTTTGCCCAGTAGCATCGGCTATGACGGCCAGGTGATTCGTGTGATTTTTGATACCAACCTGATTACAATAGGCCGCTAGAACATCCCGGCCAGCATGTGGGATGCAAGGGGGTAATGCCGATGACCACACAAGCAGATGTGATGAGCGTGACGCCGTTCAATCGGTGGGTGCTTCTACCGCAGAATAGCGAACACAACTTTGAATCATCCGTGAACGGCATTGCCTCAATTGTCCTAGAGGAATAACCCGGCGACACATGGACTTAAACCATATCGCGGCCTTTGTCGCCGCCTCTTTGCTGTATACATTGATATTGCCCGCCCGTTGGCGCGGGTGGGCGCTTTTGCTGATGAGCGTGTTGGCGATGTATTGGCTACAGCCCACGCTCAACATCCGTTGGATGGATTATGCTCTGCCCACTGTGACATTAGCTTTAGCCATGCTGGGCTGGCTGGTGACGCGCCCGCCCGGTCACGCCATCACCCGTGAAGATGGCGCGGTGCTGGCCGTTGTTACGTTATTGGCGCTATCCCTGACCGCCGCCCGTTACACCGACTTCCCCTTGATGATTACCAGCAGGCCGCCCCCCGTTGAATATGTGCTGGTTGGGCTGGGCATGGCGGGTGTGCTGGGCGTGGGCGTGCGCTTCATCCGGCAGACCGCCGCGCTGAGTGCCGCGTTAATGCTCCTGGTTGTGTTTTTTATCGTCATCAAGACCGAGCCACTGGCGACCGCCGTTAGTGCGTTTTTACGGGCGCAGGTCGGGCAGGATGCATCTCTGGCAAGCCCGGTAGATTTAGGCTGGCTGGGCTTCTCTTATGTTGCCTTCCGCTTGATTCATACCGTGCGCGACAGGCAGACCAGCAAGCTCCCCGCCATGAGCCTGCGCCAATACCTGACGTTTATCATCTTCTTCCCGGCGTTGACTGCTGGCCCAATTGACCGCGCCGAACGTCACTTAAAAGACGATGACGCGCTGGATACCCTGCCACGCTGGGAGGCCGACCGCTTCGGGCGTGGGTTGGAGCGCATCAGCATCGGGCTGTTTAAAAAATTCATCATCGCGGATACGCTGGCCGCTTTTAGCCTGAGCGCGGTCACGGCGGAGCAAGCCACATCAACGGCGGGCTTGTGGCTGTTGCTGTATGCCTATGCCTTCCGCCTGTTTTTTGACTTTAGCGGCTATACGGACATCGCCATCGGCATCGGGATTTTGTTCGGCTTTCAACTGCCGGAGAACTTCAAAGCGCCGTACCTCAAGCACAACATTGCGGCCTTCTGGCAGAGTTGGCACATCACGCTCAGTAATTGGGTGCGCTTTTATGTGTATATGCCGCTTTCGCGCTATCTGCTCCGCCGCAAATGGTCGCAGAATGCGGTCATCTTCAGCGCGACGTTTGCCACGATGTTGATTATTGGCCTGTGGCATGGCGTGACAGTGCCGTTTTTCCTGTGGGGGGCGTGGCACGGGGCAGGGCTGTTCATCCATAAGCTATGGTCTGATAACACGCGCAAATGGTATCGTGGGCTAAAAGACCGCCCGCGCACTGCGTTGGCGTGGCAGGTGACGGGCGTCTTGCTTACTTTTCACTTTGTCGTGTTGGGGTGGGTGTGGTTCGCTCTGCCGGATGCCACACAAGCGGCAAATGTGTTGGCACGGTTGTTCATACCTTAATATCCATTGTCTTGCCCAGATACCCGCCACAAAACACCGCGATTCCGGCCTCGAACAACCACAGCGCCCATGTGAGTGTGGTATTCAGCGTGAGCCCCGCCGCCTCATTCGTTAGGCGGAATAACGTGCTACCCGTCAATGCGCGTAGTTCAGTGTATTCCCAAAAAGAGAGGCTTAAATCTATCTCGTTCAGAACGAACAAATAGCCGATATAGCGATAACTGAGGAAGATGAACAGGCCGAGTGCCGCGCCCAGAATCGCCGCACGCCATGTCACCTGCTGATTGACTGCTTCCGCAATCATCCACGCGAAGACACCGCCTGCTAAGCCCATCAAGGCGGAGAACAGCAGAACGATGTAGAAGAAGTGATATTCCGCGAACGCGATGATGCCCGCCACCAACACACCGCCCACTATTGCGCCCAATATTACAAACCATAACGGGCGTTTGACCCGTTGACCTGATGGCTGATTTTGCGTCATTGTGTGCTATCCTTTGTTGCGTTATGTAAGCCCTATGAACAACCTGTATATTATTTCAAAAACGGTTATTTTCAAAATAGCCCAAGCAAGTATTTGAGGAGAAAACCCTATGCGCCTAACATTTCTCGGTGGTGCGGATGAAGTCGGCGCGAGTAGCACATTGGTCGAGATCGCAGGGAAGCGGATTTTAGTCGATGCTGGCATCCGCATTTCGCCCCGTACCAGTCGCGGCATCCAGAACGACCAATTGCCGGATTTACGCCCCATCAGCGAAGCGGGCGGCCCGGATGTTATTCTCGTCACGCACGCCCACACCGACCATACCGGCGCTCTGCCGTTGGTGGTGGAGCAATACCCGCATGTGCCGGTCATCGCCACACGCCCCACGCAGGTGCTAACGCGCATCCTGCAAAGTGACGCGCAACGCATCATGAAGACCAAGCAAGAGCAAGAGGGCGAACTGCCCATCTTTGACGAAATCGCCTCTCAACGGCTGATGGACGCCTTTCAGACGGTGGAATTCCGGCAACCTGTTAAATTAGGCGAAAGCCTGCAAGTGACCTATCACCCCGCAGGCCACATCGCAGGGGCGGCGATGCTGGTGTTTGAGAGTGATGAAGGCACGCTCGTGATGAGTGGCGACGTGTCGCTCAATGACCAGCGTGCGGTCGTCAGCGCGTCTTTGCCCAACATCAAAGCGGATGCGCTGGTGCTGGAAAGCACCTACGGCGGCAAGCTCCACGCCAACCGGGACGCGGAAGAAAAACGCCTGATTGAAGCATTGAAGGCGGTTACGGATGGCGGCGGCAAAGCGTTAATCCCGGCCTTTGCCTTGGGGCGCTCGCAGGAAATTATACAGATTATTCTGGCCTATCGGGACGTGTTCGACGCGCCGGTGTATGTGGATGGCATGGTGCGCTCGGTCTGCACCGGGTATACAACCTTCGCGGATTTGTTGCCTAGAAACACGGTCAAGGCGGCGGGGGATGATGCCCTGTTCTTCCGCAAGAAGGTGCGCCCGGTGACCAGTGCCGCCATGCGTGCGGAGATACTCAACGCTACCGAGCCATGTGTGATTGTCGCCAGTAGCGGCATGATGACGGGCGGCGCATCGGTCACGTATGGGCAAGCCCTGGCGCCACATGCCCAGAACGCTATCTTCCTGACGGGCTACCAGGACGAAGAAGCGCCCGGACGCCGCTTACAGGAATTGTTGCGGCAACGCCAAGCCGCCCACGAAACAGGCGAAACCGCCACCATTAAAATTGATGGTAAGCCGGTATCCGTGCGTTGCCATGTGGATACTTACTCACTCAGCGCCCACGCGGACGAGATGGAACTCGTCAACATGGCGGAAACCTTCGACCCGGAAGCGATTATGCTGGTACATGGTGACGCAGGCGCACGGCACAGTGTCGCGTCCGCATTGCGGCAACGGGGCAGGCGGGCATTAACGCCTAAAATCGGCCAGACCCAAACCTTTGCCTTCCCTAAGCGCCCCTGGGGCATGGCGAAGATAGCATCCGGCGGGCAGACCATTGCGCTTAATCCGCAATCTTTGTGGGAAGTGCTGAAGGCGAACGCGGGAGACTTTTATACAGCGCGTGAACTGGCGCAGATGTGGTGGGGCGATGCGGAACGCGCCCGTGAGGTCATCACCGCGCTGGATGGCGATGTTTACTTTTCTGCGGATTGGCGCAAGCGCGATACCTTCCAGGTACGCAGTGAAGGGCAGGTCAAGCGTGCCCAAAGGCAACGCGCTATCATGATGGCTTATCCTGATTTAGTCGGGAGCCTGGTGTGCCTGCGTGATAGCAACGATCGCCCGCGTTTTGGGCTGGTGGTCGCCGCCGGGATTGATGCGTTTGAGGCGGAAGTCGCTAATGCTAAGGGGCGCAACTACCCGGCGGACGCTCTGCTGTGGTCTTTTGGTCAATGGGAAGGCTACCCGGAAGGCAACGGGCTGAAGGGCAAGATTAGCGCCCTGACGACCAAAGCCCGCACCCTTAGCGATACGTTGTTGCCCTTCGCGCAACGGCAACGCTTAGTTGCCTCCGGCCAGGGCGCTATCCCGGATGACCTTCTGCCGCCGCATCTGCCAGAAGGTGTGAGCAAGTTAGAGGCACTGGTGGCAATCGTGATGGGCTTGGCGGGGGATGGCGCGACGCTGGAAAGCGACGGCCTGCACCCCAAACGCGCCCGCGAAGGAGAACCGCTAGAGCAAAATCAGGCGCGGGACGTGGTGCTTGGTGCGTTCCCGCCGGAAGCACGCCTGCGTAAAGTCGGCATGGACATTCACCGTCGGCGCTTGTTGCTCACGTTCGATTTTCCCGATTATGTCAGTCGCCAGTATATGGATTTACTGGAAGACCTGGAAGACCAGACCGGGTGGAACCTGCAACTCAATAGCGGTGTTAGTCAGCAGGCGTTGGGCGAAGCCATTTTTGAACTCCTGCCGCAGGGCGGGCACTTGGTCAAGGGGCCATCGTTTTACATTGATAAGCGCGAAGTCGGCGCGGAATTTAGCGGATTGAGCGCGGACGAAATCGACGTGCTACGCCGTGACTATCTGGATTTAACGGGCTATCGTCTAATGACATCCGGCGCGGGGGCAGGGGAGGCCAGCACAATCACCAGCGCCGCGCCGGATGCGGGCGCGCATCGGCTGGAGATTAACGCGGCTTATGGCGTCATCCGGCAGGCACTAGACCCGCTTGGGCTGTACAAAGCCGGGTTAAAGCAAAACGCCATTGTGCTGACGTTCATCAGCCCGCAGGTGGGCGAACGTCACACGGACATTATCGCGCGGCTTGCCCAGGAGACAGGCTATGTGCTGACGGTGCATCCACACCCCAACCAGCAACAGATTTTACAAATCGCTAACCAGATGATGCGAGAAGCAGGTTGGTCAGTGCGTAAGGGGCCGGGCATCCACACGGAGCGCGGCGCAGTCAGTGTGACGTTGGCAACCCTCCCGGATGACGCGCTATTGCAGGATGTTCAGGCACGGTTTAAACACCAGACCGGGTACATGCTGGATGTGACCGCGTGATTATTTGGGGGTCTGCACGGGCTGAATCACGGTGCAGTTTGGGGGGATGTGCAAGGCATCCGTGCGGAAGTCACTCCGGTGGTGTTCGCGGGAGTCGCATGGTTATACCCCTCCCCATGACTTGGTGATGGGGAGGGATGGCTACATAGCCTAACGCAAACTCACGTTAGCGATACACTCCGTATCCGCGCCAACCACATACTCACCACGAATCCGAACGATACTCACATCCCGAAGCAATTGCTGGAATAGCTCCGGGTCATCAACATCCAGCATCCCATCCACATCATACCAACCGACTCCCTCCCGCAATTCCACGCTGTACGGCGTCCAATCACCGGACGGGGGCAGGTTAAAATTATATTGAAGCGCGAAGGCATTCCCGATAACCAGTTCAATATCATAATCTTCATACGTTGAATTGAAGTTGGACGCGATGCGGATAACATACGAGAGCGTCATCCCGTAGCCATTCTGAATCGCACTGACAAAAGCCTCATCCGCCTCGAAGTACCATGTCTCTCCCTGTGATAAATCACTGGCACACAAAGCGCCATCCGGCGCGGCGGGGTCATCGAATATCAATACCAGTTCGGTAGCATCCGCAAACACCGTCCACTGGGAAAGGTCAGCCTGAATCCCAGCGATAGCGGGCATCACAGCAGGGACACGCCCGGTTTCCGCACCTGCTTCAACGGCATCAACGGCATCCACCAGCCGCAAAGCGTAGCTCATCACCAGCACACAATCCGACAATGCCAGCGTTTCATAGTAATTAATGGCGATAATACTGGGTGAGAGCACCGTATAGCGGTAGATGAATGGCTCTAATCCTATTTGGAAGCGTGGCACAACCTCAAACTGATTCGCAATATCTCCCGGAAAAAACGGGAAAATTTCCGGTGTTTCACGTACTTCTTCCGCCGCCACTAGCGTATGCAGGTCATGCGGGAGTGTCTCTAATGATGAAAATGTCAGTGCATGTTGTGACCCTATCGGCGGCATCCACGCATCAGCAAATGGCAAATCCGCCGGGCAATTTTCATACACATTCAGCAGGATAAGCTCCCACACGCCCGATTCCGGCAGAATTTCTTCATTCGCCGATGCTAGCGTGGTTGTCCAGAAAGTGAGGGTTACAAATAAGACGAGCAATCGAAACATGGGTTAGACTCTTTCTATTTTTAAATTAAACACCGTGACGCATTATCGCATGAAATTGAAAAGCGGGTTTGCCTATGTGGGGTGACGCTATCGGAATTTTCCAGAATGCGGATTGAGCTATTACACTTACCCTCAGTTCTGGATAAAGACGACATCGTTGAACTGAGGGTTTGCCGGGTGGATGGCCGTAGATAACGCTTAAATCGAGCGCATCTGGCCGCCATCAACGCGCAGAGTCGCGCCAGTGATATATGCGGCGGCTGGCGATAGCAGGAACGCGCCTGCCTGACCGAATTCTTCAATCGTGCCTAAGCGTCCGGCAGGAATTTTTGTCAATGAACGCGACCGCGCTTCTTCCGGTGTGATTCCCAACCGATTCGCTACGCCGCGATCAAGCGCCGCAACGCGGTCAGTATCAATGCGACCAGGTATGAGATTATTGACGCGGATATTGTCCCCAGCGAGTTCATCGGCCAATGTTTTGACCAACCCGGCGACTCCGGCGCGCATCACAGTAGAAAGCCCCAGACGCTCGATAGGCTCTTTGATGGACGATGACGTAACCGTGAGGATTGCGCCGCCTTCGGTCATGTGTGGGATGGCGGCACGAATCATGCGAATGGAACTCATCAGGGTGAGTTCAAAGGCGCTTTGCCATTGCTCATCAGTCACTTCTCTGAAGTACATGGCGGGCGGCCCTCCGGCGTTGACCAGCAGGCCATCCAGACGCCCCCACGTGACGACTGTGTGCTTTACCCATTGCTCAATGTCGGCTAGCTGAGTTACATCGCAGGCGGTCGCCAGCGTTTCCGCGCCGAATTCATCGCGCAGGGCAGAGGCGGCGGCCTCAATTTCTTCTATATTGCGGCTACACATCGACACCTTCGCACCGTCGGCGGCCAGCGCGCGCGCCGTGCCGAAACCAAGTCCTTTGCTAGACGCCGCCACGAGATAAACGCGATCTTTTAATCCTAAATCCATGAGATATTTTCCTTCATTTTGCCTGGCTAATTTTTATGCTTTGAGCGCGACACGTTGCGTCGGGTCGCTGATGCCCACTCGTTCCAGCACATAGCTTATTTTGTCGTGTGTGCTAGCATCAATGGAACGAAACGGCTCGCGGAGGCTGGCATGGGCGATTGCGCCGCGCCGACGTAATAATTCCTTGCGGATGGTCAGGTTGATTTCCGGCTGATTCTCGAAGCGTGTCGGTGGTAAATAATGGTCGAAGATGGCGGTTGCACGCGCTTCATCACCCGCATTGAACGCCTCAAAAATGCCTGCCAGAATCTCGGTAAAGGCAAATCCCGTCATTGTTCCAGATGTGCCACGTTTCAATTCTTCTAACAGGAACATCCCGCCCAGTCCGCCGAATATCTTCATCTTGTCTGTGCGTTGGCGTATGGCTGTCGTTTTTTCCATGAGGGGCGGGTCTTCGAGTTTCAGATAGCGGCAATGTGGCAAGTCTTCTGCTATGCGGGCGATGAAATCCGGCGACATCGTGACATCGTTGATCTTGGGATAGTCTTGCACAACGATAGGGGAGTATATCGCACTTGAGAGTCGTTCGTACAGCGTGAATAAATCATCGTCCGTTGCGCCGGGCATACGCGGCGGCGCGATCATCACACCTTGCGCTCCGGCGTCTATTGCGACCTTCAACTAGCCCAACCTTCCGTTCATATACGATTTGCGTAGATCGTCAAGCTGAAGTCTATCGACATCTGCGTGATGCGGGCGTCGAAGTTGTATTGCATTACACCCCCGTCATCTACAAGCACCCCGTTTATGATCAAAACCCGCTCAAGAATAGCGAAAATTTGCCTATCGCTGATCGCCTTGCCAATGAAATTATCTGTCTACCCGTGACGCCAGAACTCACCGAAGAAGATACCGCCTACGTCATCTCAGAGCTTCATAAGATCATGACGTAGATAAAATCTTACCAAACTTTACAGGGGTGTTCGTACAGGCGGGAAAATTCATCGAAGAACACGGCAGATAGCTTCCGCGAGAATCTGCACTATGATCTACGCGCTCAGGGTTAAGCCCATACCCAACGTTTGCAATTTATGTGAAATTGCGCTTGAATCTATCCCATGAACACACGAGATTATTTACTCATATTGACTGTATTTATCACGGCGCTGGCGGTGCGACTGGCGTATCTCTTTTTATTGCACGCTTCCGGTGTGCCGGATAGCACCTATTGGGTGAGTGTGCAGGGCATCCGTGCGGAAGTCACTCCGGTGGTGTTCGCGGGAGTCGCATGGTTATACCCCTCCCCATGACTTGGTGATGGGGAGGGATGGCTACATAGCCTAACGCAAACTCACGTTAGCGATACACTCCGTATCCGCGCCAACCACATACTCACCACGAATCCGAACGATACTCACATCCCGAAGCAATTGCTGGAATAGCTCCGGGTCATCAACATCCAGCATCCCATCCACATCATACCAACCGACTCCCTCCCGCAATTCCACGCTGTACGGCGTCCAATCACCGGACGGGGGCAGGTTAAAATTATATTGAAGCGCGAAGGCATTCCCGATAACCAGTTCAATATCATAATCTTCATACGTTGAATTGAAGTTGGACGCGATGCGGATAACATACGAGAGCGTCATCCCGTAGCCATTCTGAATCGCACTGACAAAAGCCTCATCCGCCTCGAAGTACCATGTCTCTCCCTGTGATAAATCACTGGCACACAAAGCGCCATCCGGCGCGGCGGGGTCATCGAATATCAATACCAGTTCGGTAGCATCCGCAAACACCGTCCACTGGGAAAGGTCAGCCTGAATCCCAGCGATAGCGGGCATCACAGCAGGGACACGCCCGGTTTCCGCACCTGCTTCAACGGCATCAACGGCATCCACCAGCCGCAAAGCGTAGCTCATCACCAGCACACAATCCGACAATGCCAGCGTTTCATAGTAATTAATGGCGATAATACTGGGTGAGAGCACCGTATAGCGGTAGATGAATGGCTCTAATCCTATTTGGAAGCGTGGCACAACCTCAAACTGATTCGCAATATCTCCCGGAAAAAACGGGAAAATTTCCGGTGTTTCACGTACTTCTTCCGCCGCCACTAGCGTATGCAGGTCATGCGGGAGTGTCTCTAATGATGAAAATGTCAGTGCATGTTGTGACCCTATCGGCGGCATCCACGCATCAGCAAATGGCAAATCCGCCGGGCAATTTTCATACACATTCAGCAGGATAAGCTCCCACACGCCCGATTCCGGCAGAATTTCTTCATTCGCCGATGCTAGCGTGGTTGTCCAGAAAGTGAGGGTTACAAATAAGACGAGCAATCGAAACATGGGTTAGACTCTTTCTATTTTTAAATTAAACACCGTGACGCATTATCGCATGAAATTGAAAAGCGGGTTTGCCTATGTGGGGTGACGCTATCGGAATTTTCCAGAATGCGGATTGAGCTATTACACTTACCCTCAGTTCTGGATAAAGACGACATCGTTGAACTGAGGGTTTGCCGGGTGGATGGCCGTAGATAACGCTTAAATCGAGCGCATCTGGCCGCCATCAACGCGCAGAGTCGCGCCAGTGATATATGCGGCGGCTGGCGATAGCAGGAACGCGCCTGCCTGACCGAATTCTTCAATCGTGCCTAAGCGTCCGGCAGGAATTTTTGTCAATGAACGCGACCGCGCTTCTTCCGGTGTGATTCCCAACCGATTCGCTACGCCGCGATCAAGCGCCGCAACGCGGTCAGTATCAATGCGACCAGGTATGAGATTATTGACGCGGATATTGTCCCCAGCGAGTTCATCGGCCAATGTTTTGACCAACCCGGCGACTCCGGCGCGCATCACAGTAGAAAGCCCCAGACGCTCGATAGGCTCTTTGATGGACGATGACGTAACCGTGAGGATTGCGCCGCCTTCGGTCATGTGTGGGATGGCGGCACGAATCATGCGAATGGAACTCATCAGGGTGAGTTCAAAGGCGCTTTGCCATTGCTCATCAGTCACTTCTCTGAAGTACATGGCGGGCGGCCCTCCGGCGTTGACCAGCAGGCCATCCAGACGCCCCCACGTGACGACTGTGTGCTTTACCCATTGCTCAATGTCGGCTAGCTGAGTTACATCGCAGGCGGTCGCCAGCGTTTCCGCGCCGAATTCATCGCGCAGGGCAGAGGCGGCGGCCTCAATTTCTTCTATATTGCGGCTACACATCGACACCTTCGCACCGTCGGCGGCCAGCGCGCGCGCCGTGCCGAAACCAAGTCCTTTGCTAGACGCCGCCACGAGATAAACGCGATCTTTTAATCCTAAATCCATGAGATATTTTCCTTCATTTTGCCTGGCTAATTTTTATGCTTTGAGCGCGACACGTTGCGTCGGGTCGCTGATGCCCACTCGTTCCAGCACATAGCTTATTTTGTCGTGTGTGCTAGCATCAATGGAACGAAACGGCTCGCGGAGGCTGGCATGGGCGATTGCGCCGCGCCGACGTAATAATTCCTTGCGGATGGTCAGGTTGATTTCCGGCTGATTCTCGAAGCGTGTCGGTGGTAAATAATGGTCGAAGATGGCGGTTGCACGCGCTTCATCACCCGCATTGAACGCCTCAAAAATGCCTGCCAGAATCTCGGTAAAGGCAAATCCCGTCATTGTTCCAGATGTGCCACGTTTCAATTCTTCTAACAGGAACATCCCGCCCAGTCCGCCGAATATCTTCATCTTGTCTGTGCGTTGGCGTATGGCTGTCGTTTTTTCCATGAGGGGCGGGTCTTCGAGTTTCAGATAGCGGCAATGTGGCAAGTCTTCTGCTATGCGGGCGATGAAATCCGGCGACATCGTGACATCGTTGATCTTGGGATAGTCTTGCACAACGATAGGGGAGTATATCGCACTTGAGAGTCGTTCGTACAGCGTGAATAAATCATCGTCCGTTGCGCCGGGCATACGCGGCGGCGCGATCATCACACCTTGCGCTCCGGCGTCTATTGCGACCTTCAACTAGCCCAACCTTCCGTTCATATACGATTTGCGTAGATCGTCAAGCTGAAGTCTATCGACATCTGCGTGATGCGGGCGTCGAAGTTGTATTGCATTACACCCCCGTCATCTACAAGCACCCCGTTTATGATCAAAACCCGCTCAAGAATAGCGAAAATTTGCCTATCGCTGATCGCCTTGCCAATGAAATTATCTGTCTACCCGTGACGCCAGAACTCACCGAAGAAGATACCGCCTACGTCATCTCAGAGCTTCATAAGATCATGACGTAGATAAAATCTTACCAAACTTTACAGGGGTGTTCGTACAGGCGGGAAAATTCATCGAAGAACACGGCAGATAGCTTCCGCGAGAATCTGCACTATGATCTACGCGCTCAGGGTTAAGCCCATACCCAACGTTTGCAATTTATGTGAAATTGCGCTTGAATCTATCCCATGAACACACGAGATTATTTACTCATATTGACTGTATTTATCACGGCGCTGGCGGTGCGACTGGCGTATCTCTTTTTATTGCACGCTTCCGGTGTGCCGGATAGCACCTATTGGGTGAGTGTGCAGGGCATCCGTGCGGAAGTCACTCCGGCGGTGTTCGCGGGAGTGGTCTACGGTGTGGATGGCCTCTCGGCGGCGTTGTTTGGCCTGTTGCTAAAAGTATTGCCCAACACGGTGCAGACTCTGTATATAGTGCAGGCGTTGCTCGATGCGCTGACGTGCGTTCTTTTGGTGCGGCTGGTCTTGCGGCTGGAAGGCGATACGCTGGCGGCGGGCATTGTCGGGCTGGGCTGGGCGCTGTATATCCCGGCCATCCTCAGTACGGGCGACGTGGGCGTGGCGGTCTATCTGCGCTTTAGTCTGGTGCTGGCCGCCTACGGATTCGTGTTCGCGTTCAGCGCGGATGAAAAAGCCTTTGCGCGGTTGTATACCGCTTTGGGTCTGCTGGGGGCATTCCTGCTGGGCTTTGCCGCGCCGACAACACGCCCGTTATTGTGGTTATGGGTGGTTGCGCCGTTCGTGCTGATGCTGATTGGCCGTGATGATAATGTGCGCTACGCTATCCGGTGGATGATTGGCTATGGCGTGGGGGTTATCGCTGTGCTTATGGGCGCGTTGGTCTTTTTCGGCACACAAGCGGACGCGCTTCAGGCGGTACTCATCGGTCTGGAACCGTCCGGTGTGTATCCCGACACAGTACAAGCGGAATCCGCCGTGTTTGTCAGCCCAGCAGGGGAAGGCATCGCAACAGCGTTTAAGCGTCCATTCGCGCAGATTGCGCCCGTGTCGATGGTGGGCGCTGTGGGCTTTAACCCGGATTATCTGGCCTATGTCGCGCAGACCGTACAATTCACTGTTTACGGGGTTGTTGCGGTGTTCGGTGGCGCATGGTGGGCGGGGCAAATCGGCGTGCGGCGGGAAGCGTTGGCGCTGGTTGTGCTGAGTGCATCCGCTTGGGTGGCTGTATGCATCTGGGTGGGGTTTGTGCCGCAAGTCGGCGGGTGGATGGTGTTCGGCCTGATGGCGGCAGGCTTTGCGCTCAGTGGCACAGCCCGCGCACTGGATGATTTGCGTGG
>DAIMZF010000083.1:0-13998 GCA_036734085.1 Aggregatilineales bacterium | reverse complement strand
TTATTCAGCACTCACTGATTATATACATTGTTATCGGCGTCTGTGCCCGTTAAAATGAGGTAACAATAAGATGTAAACAAACTGCTTCTGACTACGGCGCACAGGATTCACATGGCTCTAAACAGGATTTTCCCCTTCATCTTAATCATCGTTTTTTTTCTGTTTAGCTTAGCCTATAGCTTTGGCCCCATCTTTGAAGGGCCGGATGAAATTGAGCATTATCGCTACATCCGCACATTACAAGCCACCGGGCAATTGCCCGCGCCGGACGGCCAACCCTACGGCCAGTTTCATCAGGCGCCATTTTATTATGTCTTATTACTGCCGATGGCGATGCTATTGCCGGATGATGACTTCCACGAGATAGACGGACGCATCAATCCATATCACGGCTACGATCTCTCCCGACCCGGCAATGATAATAAGAATGTCTATCTGCACTATCGCGCGGAATTATTCCCCACTTTAAGCAGTCCCACCGCTCGCGCTGTGCATGTCCTTCGGCTATTTTCCATAGGCTTAGGCGTCGGTACACTGCTATTCGCGTGGGCGTCCTTTCGGTTGATTTGGCCGCAACATCCGCACAGGCAATATCTGGCATTAGGATTACTCGCCTGCTGGCCGCAATTCACATACATATCCAGTGTAATCAATAACGATAACGCCGCGTTCTTCCTCGCTTCGGGCGCGTTCTATCTGTGCATCCGCCAGATTAAACAAGGCGTCACATGGCAATCTGCCGGGTTGTTGGGCGTTGTATTGGGGCTGGCTTTGCTTACCAAAGCCTCCCTGCTGATTTTGGCCGTTCCCATCGGCTTGATTACGCTATTACAGCCGCGCACATGGCGCTATGCCGTGCTGACGTTGGTCATTACCCTGCTGGTGAGTGGCTGGTGGTACTGGCGTAATTACACACTCACCGGTGATGCGACGGGTATTCAGGCCATGTTTACCACATGGCCGGCGCAGGTATTGGACGCGGAAGGATCGCCCCTGTTGCAGGGCGTAGAACGTGCTGTCTTTGGTTATCGTACATTTTGGGCACGCTTTGGGCATGGCGCGGTCGCCGTCCATGATACTATGTATCAGATCTATGATGTATTGGGCATGGTTGCATTGGGTGGATTAGCTTATGCACTCTGGCGTGGCCGCCGTCAACAGTCAGGGGAGCGTTCGACCCACCTGCTCATCATCTTTGTCGCCGCTTTCGCATTGATATGGGTATTTTCGCTCATTTTGTCGGCCAGCATTGCGCTTGCAGGCAATCAGGGGCGTTATCTGTTTCCCGGCATCATCGCGTGGACGGTCTTAATCACTACCGGGCTGGAAACCTTACTCAATCGGCTTAAGCGTCCGGTTGTCTATGCCGTGCTGGTGATTGGCTTAGCGCTCATCAACCTGACCGCGCTACTCGGTTACTTCTACCCCGCTTACCGTGTCCTGCCTGTGCCGGATGATATGCCCCGTTTCATCGGCCTGAACTATGAAAACACCGCCGAACTCATGGGCATGTCGCCCGTTTCGCTGGATATTGTGCCCGGCCAGCAATTCACCGTAGAGCTATATTGGCGCGCTATCGCCCCCCAGCCGGATACCCTGCTGAGCTATGTTCATGCGGTGGATGCCCCGCACGTCATCCGGCGCGATAGCATCCCGGGTAATGGTCATCGCCCGGCACAAAATTGGCTTCCGGGCGAAACATGGGCGGAACGTTATGTCGTGTCAATCCCCGCAGATTTAGAAGACGGGACGGAGTATCTGCTGGCGATTGGGTTGTACCATCCCGAAGAAGGCCGGAGCTTAAGCGCCACCGACCCCAACGGTACGAATGTAGGCACAACGCCCATCTTAGGCGTTCTGCGGGTGGATAGTCGCCCTTAGAACCCCCAGAGCAACGGCAAAATAATCAGCGAGATAATCATGCCAATGACCATCAGCGGCAAGCCTGCTTTGGCGTAATCCCCGAACTTGTAATTGCCCGCCGTCATCACCAATGTATTGACCGGAGATGCTACGGGTGTTGCAAACGCCAGCGATGTTGAGAACGCGATGCCCACCATAAACGCCTGTGGTGCGACGCCCATTTCCGCCGCCGTGAGGAGCGCGACAGGCGCGAGCAAAACCGCCGTTGTCGTGTTGGATAACACCTGCGTAAACGTCATCCCCATCAGGAATAAGCCTGCCAGCACCGCCACCGGGCCGAAGTCGCCCAACCCACTGACCAGGCCATCACTCACCGCACTAACGACGCCCACACTTTCCAGCGCGGTACTCATCGGCAACATGCCCGCAATCAATACAAGGCTTTTCCAGTCGATAGAACGGTATGCTTCGTCCATCGTCAGGCATCCCACCAGCACCATGCACACCGCCGCTAACAAGCTGGCGACGGTCAATTCCAGAATGTTGAGCGCAATCAGCACCACCATCGCGGCCAGAATGAGCAAAGCGAAGGGTGCGCGGTTGGTACGCGCAAAAGCACCCATCTGTGCCGCTTCCGGCTCACCCATCACGATGAAGTCGTGGCGCTGGCGTTTAAGCGCGAAGATGTCGTCCCATGCGCCTTGCACGATGAGCATATCGCCAAATTTAAGCGGTGTGTCTTTAACCTCAGTGGGCACATCACCGCCACCGGGACGTTTGATTGCCAGTACCGTGAGGCGGTGCATAGAGCCGAAGTTTACTTCGCGTATCGTCTTACCCAGCATCTCGGAACGTGGCCGGAGCAAAACCTCCGCGATGCCGATGTCGGTTGTCACAATATCGCTCAGTTCCACGAATTCACTCGCCATAAATCCAGCGTTCCATTGTTCGCTGGCGGCCTTCACCGCATCGGAATCCCCCTGCACGATAATCACGTCGCCGCGCTCAAAGGTCGTCGTCGGCTCAATATGGGTGATAACCTTGCGCCGGGTTGTCGCGGATAGGCCGCCGTTGGTCGTTTTTTCATCGCGCAAAATCCGCACCACCGTTAAATCATGCTCCGCCCGCAGGCCAGCACTCTGCACGGTTTCGCCTATCAGCGTGGATTTATTCAGCACATGGATGCGAAACAGTTTGTCCGGCAAATTGTGGATGTCAAACAGTTGTTCCGGCGTTTCCACACTTTGTACCAGGCTTACGGTCTTGCGTGTGGGCAGAACCTTCGCGCCCAGAAACAGCATATAGGCCGTGCCAATGGCGATGAGTACCACACCGGGCGGCGCAAAGCTGAAGAAATCCAGCCCACCAAAGCCCCCCGCAACCAACGCATCGGACGCAATCACGTTAGGCGGCGTGCCAATGAGCGTAGCCGTGCCGCCCAATAACGCACTATACGCCACCGGGATGAGCAGACGGGATGGTGCGATGTCGAGTCGATTAGAGATGCTGACCATCGCCGGGAGTAACAGCGCCACCACCCCCGTAGAGCTAATAAATGCGGAAAGTGTGGCAACAGAAATCATCAGCACGAGCAACAAGCGGCGCTCATCCTGCCCGGCAAATCGTAAAATCTGCGCGGCTAATACATTGGCTAGCCCGGTATGGAAGACCGCCCCACCCACGATAAACAGCGCCCCAATGCTGATAACCGCCTTGCTGGAAAAGCCCGCGATTCCTGCTTCCACGCTGATGATGCCCGTTATCATCAACGCCAGCACCACGCCCAGCGCGACCACATCAACCCGCAACCATTCGGTTACAAACAAGACAATAGCGACGAACAAAATCCCAAGTGTTAACAGCATATCGGCTGTCATACAACGTCCCCTGAAGTTCCAAGACCGACCATCTAAGGAACTAGCATAACAAATATACAGGGAAAAAGCAGATGTTATCCGTCACCTATTGAGGTTACAGTGCCATAGATGCGTTATAGACGCGCTGGTTTTGGGGGGATTTTCGCGGGTGGGTGATTAACGTTTGTCCCGCCACAGAATCACCGTCAGCGACAGACACGACACAGCAATCAACACCAGTCCCGGCACGCCGATTAACCCGTGTGAGCCAACTTCGGAAGCCGTCCAGATGCGCGTGGCGAGGGTGTCAAACCCGGTTGGGCGGAGCATGAGCGTTGTCGGTAGTTCCTTCATCGCATTCAGGAAGACCAGCGCCACACCCGCCATCACGCCCGCCCACGCCATCGGCAACGTCACGCGGAGCGCGACCTGCCAGCCCCTCAGCCCCAAGCCCCGCGCCGCTTCTTCCAGCGATGGGTTAATCTGGGTGAGTGCGCCGCGTGTGGCCGCCAGCGTAAACGGCAGAAAGCGCATCAGATACCCTAAGATGAGCAAGGGCAACGTCTGGTACAGTCCCGGCACAGCACGGATGCCGAAGAACACCAGCGCCAGACCAATGACCACGCCCGGCAAGGCATTGCCCACATACGCCACATTGACCATATTCCGGCTGAAACGTGAGGCCGCCCGGACTGCTAAAATCGCCAATGGGAGCGCGACGACGCCCGCCGCCACTGCCGCCAACGCACTCACGCCGACGGTGTTGAGGCTAAGCGCCTGCAAATTGATGTTCAACGCGCTGGATACATTGGGGTTCAGCGCCCACCCTGCCAGAATAACCACCGGCATCAGCACACCCAAGCCCACCAATAGCGCACAAAAAGCCAGTGCAGGCCAGCGCCAAAGCCCCAGGCGCGTTATCTTAGGTTGGCGTGCCACCCCCGTGCCGATTTTATAATTGTGGTTTGTCCGTGCTATCCAACGCTCGAAGCCCAGTAACGCTAAAGTCAGCACGACCAGCACCAGCGCCAGCACTGCCGCGCGGTAAGGGTTGAAGGAGTTATCGTAGCTGACGTAAATCGCCCGCGTGAAGGCATTGTAGCGCAGGATCATCACTGCGCCAAAATCGCTGAGGGTGTACAGCGCGGTAAGCAACATCCCCCCCGCCAAGGCCGGGCGTAGTTGCGGCAAAATCACCCGCAGGAACACGCGCCAACGGCTTAAGCCCAACCCCCGCGCCGCTTCCTCTAATGACGTATCCATATTGAGGAAGGCCGCCCGCACCGGGAGCGCCACATACGGGTAAGTGAGCAGAGTAATCACCAACCATGCGCCGAAGAACCCGTAAACCTGCGGGATGGGGTTAAAGCCAAACGTGGACTCAAACAACCGTGATGGGCCGAACATATAAATCAGCGTGATGGCGAGCACATAGGACGGAATCACCATCGGCAGAATGCCCAGCACCAGCCAGACCCGGCGCAGAGGGAGGTCGGTACGGGCGGTCAGCCATGCGAACGGTACACCAATCAGCGCGGAGGATGCCGCCACCGCCGCTACCAGTTGAATGCTGTTCTGCACGATGATGAGCGTGCGCGGACGGAGCAAATAGTCGATGCCGTCCTGCCCTGCCCCAACTGCCCGCATGATGAGGTACAGCACAGGCAACAGCAACACCGCCAGAATACCCAGCACGACAGACGATAAAACGGGCAAGCGTCCCCAGCGTAAAGGATGACGCCAGTCCATGCCCGTGTGTGTGGCTTGTGTGCGGTTGCGTGTGATGATGTTCTGCATTGGGTTTACTTTCTTCAGTTAGGCCATAAAACAATAAAACACGATAACGTTAAGTCGTGAAAAACAGTCTGCTCATATGCGGCACGGTGAGGGCACGATGTTCAATATGACATCATGCCCTTATACACACTTTAGACGTACTAATCCAGCGCGCCGCTATCCTCGATGATTTCCAGCGTTAGCGCCAGGTCGTCGAGGTCGCTTAAATCCAACTCTGGCGGCTGAATTTCACTCAGGGGCGTCAGCAGTTCATTCACCGCAATACCGTCAATCACCGGATACTCGAACGTCTGGTCAGCGAAGTATTGTTGTGCTTCTGCACCCAGCAGATACAGCACCAGCCGTTGGGACAGGCCGGGTTGGTCGCTGGTTGCCAGCACGCCCACACCCGCAATATTCAGTAGAGCGCCCGCGTCACCCGCCGGGAAGAAGTGCTGGGCGATGGGAGCGTCCGGCTCTTCGCGCAGGATGCCAAACATATAGTAGTGGTTGGTCAAACCCATGATAATTTCGCCATCAATCACGGCGCGGTTGAGGTTGCCGTTGCTACTGCCGAAAGACACCGTATCATTGGCGACCATAGCCTCCAGCCAGGTCAACGTCGCCTCATCGCCTTCCAGCAAGCGAAGCGCGGTCACGTTGGTCTGGAAGGACGCATTCGCAGGGGCCCAACCCACCACTCCACGATACATCGGGTCGGTTAAGTCCAGGATGGAGTCTGGTAGTGCAAGGCCGCTTTCCTCTAATAGCACCGGGTTATAGATGAGCACCCGCGCCCGTCCACTGAGTCCCACCCACAGGCCAGCATCAGACCGGAAGACCGCCGGGACGCGCTCTAACACATCGGATGGCAACGGGCTTAACGCTCCGGCCTTTGCCAACGCGCCCAACGCGCCCGCATCCTGCCCTAAGTACAGGTCGGCGGGGCTGTTTGCGCCTTCTTCCAGGATTTGATTCGCTAACCCGGCGGTGTTGCCGTAGCGCACGTCTACCTGGACGCCTGTTTCTTCAATAAAGCGGTCAATAATGGGCTGGATTAATTCTTCATTCCGCCCGGAATACAGCACGAGTGTTTCTGCACCATTTTGTGCGCTCACAGGCGCTAACGCCATCAAGCCCAGCACAAATACCAGACCAAGAGCTAAAAACTTACGCATACGATGAACTCCTTGTTGCATTAGTCATGAATCCATCTTAAGATTCATGCACAATCAGTAAAAGTCGGCGCGAATCGTTTTGCTTGCAGGCTGATGATTCCCAGCCGACTTTTTCATTATCGCGGCCTTGCCTACAGATTTCCACACTAGCGGTAAACTCTGGTTTTGGCACGACATCAAAACGGCAATTGCCCGTGATATGTGATGATTTGCACGAACATAAAATATGATTTTTAACGTGAGTAAAGATGACACAACGTAACTGGATATTTCCCCCCAACGAAGCTGTCGACATCCCGGCATGGGCGGCACAACTGACGGACGCGCACCCCATCGCCGCGCAAGTGTTGTTGCAACGTGGGCTGACGGATGCGACAACGGCGGCGCAGTTCATCAACCCTGCGCAATATACCCCTGCCCCGCCGGATGATTTGCCCGACATGGCGCAAGCCATAGCGCGGGTTCAACATGCGCTGACATCCGCCGAGAAAATCCTCATCTGGGGCGATTTTGACGTGGACGGCCAAACCTCTACCGCGCTGTTAACGTCCGCGTTGGCCGGACTGGGCGCGGACGTAAGCTATTACATCCCAGACCGCAAGACGGAAGGCCACGGCATCCACACGCCGCGCCTAGCGCAACTCATCGACACACGCGGGATTCAACTGGTCATCACATGCGATACCGGCATCGCGGAGCATGACGCGGTGGATTATGCCAATAGTCAGGGTGTGGATGTCGTCATCACCGACCATCATCAACTGCCGCCCACCCTGCCGGACGCCATTGCCGCCGTCAACCCGCAACGCCTGCCGTCCGGCCACCCGTTACACACCTTGCCCGGCGTGGGATGTGCCTATAAGCTGATTGAGGCGCTGTATGCTTTTGTTGGGCGTGCGGACGAAACCGCGCAGTTCCTAGACCTTGTGGCGCTAGGCATCGTCGCGGATGTGGTGGTGCTGACGGGCGACGCTCGCTATCTGCTACAACGTGGCCTTGACGTATTGCGGCATACGCCGCGTTTGGGCTTACAGGCTTTATACGCGCTGGCAGAAGTTAATCCCACGCTATTAAATGAAGAGACAATCGGCTTTCAGATCGCGCCACGCTTAAATGCGGTGGGGCGTCTGGCGGATGCGAACCTGAGCGTCGAGTTTTTGACCACTGAGGACGAAGCCCGCGCCCTGACCTTAGCCAACCAGCTAGAAGGGTTGAACAATCAACGCCGCTTTGATACCGAGCGCGTGACATCCGCCGCGCTGGAGATGATTGAAGAAAACCCTAAATTGCTGGAATCCCCCGCGCTTGTGCTGATGAAAAGCGGCTGGCCGGGAGGCATTGTCGGCATTGTGGCTAATCGGCTGGTGGAACAATTTCACCGCCCGGTGATTTTACTGTCCGAAGATGACGATGGTCACGCGCACGGCTCCGCGCGGAGTGTGGCCGGGTGTGACATCACCGCCGCGATTGCCCAGGTCGCACAACAACACCCGGACATGATTCACGGCTTTGGCGGTCATATGATGGCGGCGGGCGTCAATCTGCCTGCGGTACGTGTGGGCGACTTCCGGCGGGCGGTGGGGCGGGCAGTCGCCGCACAGCTTGGTATCGACGCGGAGCAAGCGCCGCCCACATTGCACATTGACGCCGTGCTGAGTTTCGCGGATGTCGGGCTGGGGTTAGTCCACGCGCTCCGCAAAGTTGCCCCATTCGGGCCAGGCAACCCCGCGCCCGTCTTCGCTACGTGTAAGGTGACGCTTCAATCACAGCGGCAGATTGGCCGTAGCGGAGAGCACATCCGCCTGACCGTGACCGACGAAAGCGGCAACGCGCAAGATGTGCTGTGGTGGCGCGCCAAGCCGGAAACCTTGCCCAAAGGCCGCTTTGACCTTGCCTACCAAATTGGGATTAATGAATTTAAAGGGGAACAGAACGTGCAAGCCGTGCTGACGGACTTCCGCGCTGTGGTTGAAGCGCCGCAGACCTTCGCCCAACGCGAAGCCATCGCCGTGACCGATTACCGTCATCTGCCGGATGCCGAGCAAGCCGCCGCGCTCAACAGCCTCCCGGCGGATGTCTTCATCTGGAATGAAGCCGACCCCCTGCCCCAGCGTGCCAGCGTCCGCCGTGATGGGTTACAGGCCGCGCACACCCTCGCCATCTGGACATGCCCCCCCAGCACGGAAGTCCTGCATGCCGCGCTGGAAGTCGTCAACCCGGCGCGGGTGATTCTGTTCGCGCAGTTGCCCGGCACGGACGCGCTCAACAGCTTCTTGGGCAAAATGGCCGGACTCACCGCCTATCTGCTGAAGGCGTATGACGGAGAAACCCGGCTAGACAAAATCGCCGGGGCGCTGGGGCATCGGGCAGAGGCCGCCCGCATCGGGTTGCGCTCCATGCACGGGCGCGGGCACATCACCATCCTGCACGATGACGGCGACCTCATCCGCGTGGGGGCAGGGGGCACAAAAAACGATGCACTCATCGCGGAAACCACACAGGCGCTCATGGCATGGCTGGCAGAGGCGAAGGCATATCGAGCCTATTACAAGTCCGCCAGCGCACAGGCTGTGTTAGGCCTGCCCGTTAAAAGTTAGTTGTTTCTTACGCGACGGGGCTGTTTATCCGTGTTATCATTGAAAGATTAAGGTAACAACGTATCTCAACGCAACCTAACACAGCTCAGCACTTACACCGGAGAATCAACCATGTCGGAAACATCCGAAAAGCCGCTTATCCTCATCGTGGAAGACCACCCCTACATGCGAGATACGCTTGTGCGACTTGTAGAGATGGAAGGATTCCGTGCTTTAGGGGTGGGGGAAAGCCGCTACTTCCTTCCGGCGCTCAAGCGGTATCATCCGTCCGCAATCATTTTAGATGTGGATTTAGGCGGTCAGGTAACGGGCGTTGACCTTTTACGCTACATGAAGACCAACCCCAATTACAAGCACATCCCGGTCATTATGCACACCTCAGAGTCCGGTATTTCCACCTTGCCGGAAGCCAGCCTCGCGGATTTGATTCTGCTGAAGCCCGTTAACCCGGATGACATCGGGCGCTTGCTTAACCGTGTGCTGAAGAAAAGCCAGATGAAGCAACAAGAAAAAGATAGTTAATCCCGCCTGCATTTGTGTATCCGCTTTGCCCGGACATCCCCACAAAACACTTGACACATGACCCACAGCCCGCAAGCCGGAAGTTCTTTTAAAGGGCGAGCGCGAACGCCCGCCCCTATCCAATGCGTTAAAGTCTATTCACCGCCGGGCGTAATCTCAACATCAAGGCGCTCGAAATCCTCGCCGTAAATGTCAAGATCGGGGGCATCCTCTAGCAGAGATTCAACGGCCAACAGAGCTAAATCCGTGCGGTAAGCGGCTTCGCCGGGGTCTTCGCTGATGATTTCCGCTTCCAGCGATACATCCACCGTCTGCGCCCACAGGTCTAAGTCCAGCACGCCGATTCCGTCTGGTGACGGCCAGATGAGCGCGTTAATCTCGTTCAGCATCCAGCGCATGTGGCCTTCGCCTAGCGTCGGGCCGTTGTCCAGCACGATGTCCACGCATTCATCAAAGTTATCACGGCAGTAAATCCAGCCTCTAAAGGAAGCCCGCAGGAAGGCCAGCGCGACATCTTCATTATCGGCTAACCAGTCGCCATCCACAAAGATATGATCCTGGAGCATGGCCGTGCCCACATCGTTGAAGTCAATCACGTACAGGTCATCTTCTGTAAACAGGAATTCGCCCGTTACCGGGTCTACTTGTTCCAACACCTGCGCGTATTCGTTGTAAATCATGGCTTGCGCCGCGTCAACTTCCCCATTGATGAGCAGGGACATATCAAACGGCTGTTGGATGATGGTCACATCGTCCGTGTTTTCCGGGTCGATGCCGACGGCACGCATCGCGGCAAAAAGCTCGTGTTCGTTGCCAAAGCCCCATGTGCCGATGTTCAGCCCGGCGAAGTCCTCGACGGATTCGATGCCAGCATTTATAAACGAGACCTGCAATGTGCCACTGCGTTGGAAGACTTGCCCGATGTTAACAAGGTTCGGCCCTTGCTCACGGCTTTCCAGCACTTTGGGCACCCAAGCGATGCCGAATTCCGCGCCACCGGCGGCAACCACCTGTTGCGGCACAATTTCCACTGCGCCTTCCAGAATGGTAATCGCCAGACCTTCTTCCTCATAGTAGCCCAGAGCTTCGGCGGCGTAGTACCCGGCGAATTGCGATTGTGCCACCCACTGCAATTGAAGCCGAACCGGAATGAGGTCATCATCCTGCGCGGAAGCACCACTGATTGAAAGTAGCGCCATCAGCATAAACAGTACAACCAAACGTTTAGCCATAGCAAAATTCCTCCCTAAAATCGAACGAATATGGATTGCTTTAGTATCACCCCACGCAAACGCGCAGGGGGATTCACAAGTTAAGCGGACGGCTTAACCGTCCTTATTGCGGAAGGAAACATCCCACGGCATAATCAGCCGTTCCGCGATGATGACGACGCTATAGAATAAAATCCCGATGATGGACGCCATCACAATGGCCGACCATGCCTGTACAAAATTAAAGCTGGCGGCGCGTTGCGTGATGAGTACACCCAATGTGGCACGCGGCCCGCCGAAGAATTCCCCGACCACCGCGCCAATCACACATAACGCACTCGCTACCCGTAACGCACTGAAGATATACGGCAGTGCATTGGGGATGCGGAGCGCGAACAGGATTTTAAACGGCCCCGCCGCATAGGATTGCATCAGTTCCAGTTGGCGCGGCGGCACAAGCGTTAACCCGCGCACCGTGTTAATCATCGTCGGGAAGAACACAATAATCGCCACAATCGCCATTTTAGAAAGCGGATTGGTCAGGCCAAACCAGTTATTCATAATGGGCGCTAGCGCGATAATGGGCACGGAATTCGCGGCGATGGCGAACGGCATCACGGCCTCGCTAATAATCGTCCAGCGTGCTGTGACCAGTGCGACCAAAATCCCCGCGCCGCACCCGATGACAAAGCCACCCAACGCCGCCCAGAAGGTCGCCCCCGTCGCGCTGAACAACAACGATGTTGAACCCGGCTCAAGGAACATCCGCACTTCGCCCGCAAAGTCGCTGGCGATGGCGCTAGGGCGTGGCAATAAAAATTGCTGAATGCTGAAAACAGCAATCAGGGCTTCCCACACCACCAGCACACCGATAGCAATTAAAATCGTTGGCAGATAGTAGCTCACATTCTGCTTGATGCGATTAAGCACAGGGCGTGATACTTCATCGGGCATGGCTTAGTCTACCTCGTGCGCGTCGCGCAATAATTCGCGGACTTCGGTCACTTTTTCAAAATAGCGCGGTAGCTCGCGGGTTTCAAAAGCACGGGGATACGGCAAATCTGTTTCCACAATTTTTGTGATGCGTCCCGGACGCGGTGACATAATCACGATGCGGTTAGACAAAAAGACCGCCTCCGGGATGCTGTGCGTCACAAAAACAACTGTGATTCCGGTCTGTTGCCAGATGCGTAATAACTCCATATTCATGCGCTCACGGGTGAATTCATCCAACGCGCCGAACGGCTCATCCATCAGGATGAGTGATGGCTGGAAGGCCAGCGCCCGCGCAATGGCGACGCGCTGTTGCATCCCGCCGGAAAGTTGCCAGGGGTAATGGTTGCCAAACGTGCCCAACTCCACTAAATCCAGCATTTGCTGGGCGCGTTCCTGCCGTTTGGCGCGGGGAAACCCCATAATCTCCAACGGTAGCTGAATATTCTTGCTGACCGTGCGCCATTCATACAGCGTCGCGGCCTGGAATACCATGCCGTAGTCGCGGTCTTTACGCGCCTTGTGCGGGCTTTTACCGTTGACCCGCACTTCCCCGCTTGAGGGCGTGATGAGGTCTGCGATGAGCCGAAGCAAGGTGGATTTTCCGCACCCGGATGGGCCGATAAGTGAGATGAATTCACCCGGATAGATGTCGAGATGAATGTCTTGCAGGGCGATGACTTGCTCATCACTGCCTGCATTAAAGACTTTATTAATCCCTTTAACGGCGATCACTGCGTTGGTCTGTGCTGTGTCCATAGGTTGTTTACTTCGCTGTGCGCCCGCGTAAAACGGCAAATTCTATCAGGCTGACAATCAAGAAAAAGGTAATTCCCACCAGCGCCGCGATGAAGATAGCCCCCCACAGCTTAGGCGTGGAGATGGCGCTGTAATCCGAGCTAAAGTTTAAAATTGCCCGGCCTAAGCCATCACGCACACCGGAAGGCAACTCGCCCACGATAGCGCCAACCACGCTGGCCGTCGCGGAGACTTTGAGCGCGGTGAAGATGTAGGGCAACGCCGCCGGAAAGCGCAACTTCCACATAATTGCCCACGAAGACGCGGCATAGGAGCGCATCAACTCCAATGAAGTTGGGTCTGGTGAGCGCAGACCGCGCAAGGTGTTGATGGTCACCGGGAAAAACGTCAGGTAGGAGGCAATCACGGCGATGGCGACTGGCCCCGCCCCTAGCCAGATGACGATAATCGGCGCGATAGCGATAATCGGGATCGTCTGTGAGGCGATGACATAAGGCAACAACCCGCGCTGAAGCACCTGCGAATGGGCTAACACCGTGCCCAGCAAAAAGCCAAACGTCGCGCCCATGCCAAAGCCGATGACGGCTTCGCCCCATGTGTGTAACCCGGCTTGTAACAAAATCCGTAGCAGGAGCAACGGCCCGTTCCGGCGGGCGGGTTGCCATAACGCGGCGGAAATCGTCTGTAGGTGTGGCAGGTTGATGTCATTGAATATTTTAAGGTCTAGCACGGTGACTTGACGCGGCACTGAGAGGAAGCGCTCATCAGCGAAATCTCCTGCTGTTGTGCCGATGGGTTGCGAGACAAGCGACCCGGTGTTCTGCCAACGCCCGACATCCTCCGCACGGACGACGACGCGCAACCTGCCCGGCAAGCCAGGGCTAACGGGGAAAGTCAGCCATTGTTCATTGGCATTAAAGCGATTGAGTACCCCTAAAGACGCATACTCAAATTCAGCCGGGTTAACCCCTGCCGCTAGTGGATACACCGGCACGATGTCGTCCACTTCGCGGCGGTCTATGATGACCGCGTTCACTTCGCCTGCTTCCAGTGCGCGGAGGGTGTCCTCTAGCGTGGTGTAAGCGGTGTAATCCCAGCCCGGCACGGAAAGAGTTACAGCATAATTCACCTGTGCGGATACCGCTTTAATCCCTTGCCATGCCACCAGCAATAACGAGAGAATAACCAGAAAGCCAATCACGCGGCCTGGCTTTTTGGGCAAAAACAGCAGGCCAAAAGCCAA
>DAIMZF010000082.1:0-14102 GCA_036734085.1 Aggregatilineales bacterium | reverse complement strand
CGCTGTTGTAGGCGCTTCATCTCCTCTGCTCGTTGCTTGGCTCGGTTTTTTTCACTGGCGGCTACAGGTGTAACCGTCGATTTGGGTGTTTCGGTCTTGGTCTTCTTCGATTTTGACATCGAAAGTTTACTCCTTATCGTTCGGGTCAGTATTTGGCTTCGGTGCATCGGACGTGTTCAAACGCACTTTCACCCCTTCTAAATACGTTGTGATGTCCATATCACTGATGGGGTATTCGTCATGCATCACTGGGTATTTTATCAACTGTCCGGCGTCGGGTCGATTCAGAATCCCCCCATCCGCCCGGAAAGCCTCCGGCATTGTGTTGGTCAACACGCCCTGCGTCATCACATAACCTTCTGTCACCAGGTTATGGGCAATTAAATCACTCAGCAAAACCTTGACCTGATGTTGGTCATCAGCACGGATAGGGCGGTGGCACACACTCCGCAAACGCCCGGAAGGATCAAAGGCTAAAGTCATCCCGCCGAACAAATCCACATGAGCGCCTTCAAACCTGCCAAATGCCGGGCCGTCCAGTGTGATGCGCTCGGTTGCAAAATAAGTGAAGAAGGCGTAGCCATTCCCGTTACGGTAGGCCGCCATCGGGATGAGTTCCGCTTGTGGGTCTAGCTTCAGCGCGGGCAAAACAGATTTTTCCAGGAATAAGGCAGACGCTAAGGCGGAATTGATCGTTGGCGGTAGCATGATGTCCGGTAAATTCCGCAGGGCATGTATGTGTTTTTCCGCATCTTGCTGGGGCAGGATGCCACGATCGACAAACGCAGACATCACAACCGATTGAAAGCGCCCTTTATATAAAATATCGTCGGCGGTCAGCGCACATCGGGCAATATCCGTGTAGTCCAGTTCGCCTACTGGCCCAATCTCTATGGTGAAAATCAGCAGTGCGCCGCAGATGTCCCGTGCCCGATAGATGGCGATATGAGGAGGTGAATGATGCCGTAGTTTTTCGTATATTCCGGCGAAGATGTCGTAAAATGCGCCTGTCAACAGGCGGGAATAGTTGTGGGGTTGTCGCCCAAGTGTAAATTCCGGTTGGGGTGGGTTGTAAACTAACTCATCAAACGGCTTGTATTTTAAGTCGTTAAACGCATTCCGTAAGTAGATGTTATGCGCTTGCAGGCGTATATCATCGCTTTGCAGTAAGGCAAGCGTCAGGTTCTCCGCAATTTGTGTGACGAAGTTATCCATCCGCAAGTCGCCGTCTGTCCAATCCAGCAAGCGCCGGACGAGCGAGTCATCGTGTAATGCAACCAGCATAGATGTAATGTCCGCGAAGCCTTCATGAAAAGCAGAGGCTCCCAAGCCGAACGATTCGTTATACAAATCGCGCAAACCATCCAGGACTGCATGGGCGGCTTCGTGGGCAATGATATCCGCGCTATGAGCTGTGCTTAATCTGTCCCCATTGGTTTCAAACGCATGAAATCCCAGTAAGCGGTCTTGCTCGTTATAAAAGGCGTTCGCCTGGTTGCCCGCGTGCGGGTCTACATTAAGGCGTGGTGACGGAAACGCCCACGGCAGGGCACGGCGGGCATAACGCTCGTACATACGAAGCGTAAACGTCGTGAAGTAAAAGACGTTCACCTGATCAAAACGGGGGTCACCCGGCCAAAACAGATAGTTGCCTTCTTCGTCTGGCTCGGCAGTTTGGTCTGTGGTGCTACTCTGCACGCGCACACGGGAATTAATCAGGCCGGGTGCGATGTCGTTAGCATTAATGACACGCACTTCCGGCTCACCTAAAAACGGATTTTGCGCGTAGATGGCTACCAACACACCATCATTAGCCTCTGCTGGCAATGGCTCTTGATGGAGTGTAAAAGTGCTGGTGGAACGATGCGCCATCATCGCGGGAATATTGGTGCGGCTGTGTTCTTGCAAGCGTTGCAAGCGGTTATAAGCGGTGGCGCTGTGTTCCGTGTGTGGGTGTTTATCTTCCGGCATGGGGTTTCTCCATCTTCATTAGTCTATTACGCTCCATTGTACCGTGACCTGCTAACCGCGCTTAACCCCACAGTGACAGTCCATTAAAGATTAGGTACAATCAAGTTAACTTTTCTGCAATCCACAACTCAATCCGCCGGGAATTTAAGTAACCCGCCTGGTGGATAACAATCGCAACAGACTAGAAAAAGGTGAAATCCATGACGAAATATCTCGATAGCTTTGGTGCGCGGGGGACGTTTGATACTGGTAACGGCCCCGCCGTAATTTACCGCCTGAATAAACTGATTGAGGCGGGCATCGGGCATGTGGACAAACTGCCCTTCAGCATCAAGATCATGTTGGAGAACGCGCTCCGTAACCTGGACGGTAAAACCGTGACGGAAATTGACGTTCGTAACATCGCCAACTGGGATAACACACAGGTGATGGACGTGGAAATCCCGTTCGTCCCGGCGCGTGTTATCCTGCAGGACTTTACAGGGGTTCCCGCCATCGTAGACCTTGCCGCCCTGCGGGATGCTATGGCGCGGCTCGGCGGTGACCCGGCTAAGATTAACCCTGTAATCCCGGTTGATTTGGTGATTGACCACTCCGTTCAGGTGGACTCCTTCGCGGATGCGGACTCCCTCAAAATTAACGCAGATTACGAATTTCAGCGCAATGGGGAACGTTATGAATTCCTGCACTGGGGGCAGAAGGCGTTCGATAACTTTAAAGTTGTGCCGCCCGCAACCGGGATTGTGCATCAAGTGAATCTGGAATATCTGGCAAAGGTCGTGCAACTCTACGATGACCCGCAAGGTGGCAAAGTCGCCCTGCCGGATACCCTGGTTGGTACAGACAGCCACACCACCATGATTAACGGTCTGGGCGTCGTGGGGTGGGGTGTTGGCGGTATTGAAGCCGAAGCCGCAATGCTGGCGCAACCCGTGTATATGCTCATGCCGGAAGTCATCGGCTTTAAGCTGACTGGACGCCTGCCCGAAGGCGCAACCGCGACTGACCTTGTGCTGGTTGTTACACAAATCCTGCGCGAGCGCGGTGTAGTTGGTAAGTTTGTGGAATTTTATGGTAATGGCCTCAGCAGTATGTCCTTGCCTGACCGTGCCACGATTGCGAATATGGCACCGGAATATGGCGCGACAATGGGGTTCTTCCCGGTGGATGACGAAACACTGGCTTACATGCACCGTACCGGACGTGATGAAGCCCAGATACAAATGGTGGAACGTTACTGCAAAGAGCAGGGCATCTTCCGCACGGACGACACGCCCGACCCGCTTTTCCACGATGCCCTGGAGCTTGACCTTAGCACGGTAGAGCCAAGCATGGCCGGGCCGATGCGCCCACAAGACCGTGTCCTCCTGCGTGATGTTAAACAAGCGTTTAACCAGGCCCTACGCGCTCCTTCCGGGCCGCTGGGCTTTGAGCTGGACGACGACCACATCGCCCGTAAAGCCCTTGTGCGCGATAATGGGAATAGTGTGGAAATCACACATGGCGCGGTGACTATCGCGGCCATAACATCCTGCACCAATACCAGTAACCCGTCTGTGATGGTGGCGGCGGGTCTGCTGGCGAAGAAGGCGGTTGAAAAAGGCTTGACCCGTAAGCCCTATGTCAAAACTTCACTGGCTCCCGGTTCTAAAGTCGTCACGGAATATCTCAATAAGGCCGGGTTGACCGAACCTCTGGAACAAGTCGGGTTTTACACCGTAGGCTATGGGTGCACGACATGTATCGGCAATAGCGGCCCATTACCAGAAGCCGTGACTGCCGCCATCAACGAAGGCGAACTCGTCGCCGCCGGTGTGCTAAGTGGCAACCGTAACTTTGCCGGGCGCATCAGCCCGGATGTAAAGGCCAACTATCTTGCATCGCCGCCGCTTGTGGTCGCTTATGCGCTGGCTGGCACGGTGGATATTGACCTCAATAATGACCCCATCGGCGCAGACAAACAAGGCCAGCCAGTCTACCTCAAGGACATCTGGCCGACACAGCAGGAGATTATGGACGTAATTCAAACGTCGCTCTCGCCGGATATGTTCAAGGAGCAATACGGCAACGTCTATAACGGCAATGAGATGTGGAATGCCATCCCTAGCCCGGATGGGGCACTCTATGACTGGAATGAGGACAGTACCTACATCCATGAACCCCCGTTCTTCCTAGAAACAACGCTGAATGTTGAGAAGATTCAGCCCATACAGGGGGCGCGTGTGCTGGTCATCGGTGGCGATTCCATCACGACTGACCACATTTCCCCCGCAGGCGGCATCAGGAGTGATAGCCCGGCTGGATTGTATCTTTCCGAAAAAGGCGTAGAGCGCAAAGACTACAACAGCTATGGTAGTCGGCGCGGCGATGACCGTGTGATGACACGCGGCACATTCGCCAATCCACGCTTGCGGAATTTACTCGTGCCGGCTCATGAGGGCGGTGTCACGGAATATCTGCCCACAGGCGAAATCATGTCTATCTACGAAGCCGCCATGAAATATCAAGTGGATAGCACGCCGTTGGTCATCCTTGCTGGCAACGACTATGGTATGGGGTCTAGCCGGGATTGGGCGGCGAAGGGAACGTTCCTGATGGGCGTAAAAGCAGTCATCGCGGAGAGCTTCGAGCGCATCCACCGCAGTAACTTAGCGATGATGGGTGTTCTGCCGTTAACCTTCCAGACCGGGCAGGGTGTAAAATCACTTGGCCTCACTGGGCACGAATACTTTGACATCCCGCTTTTGGACGACATCAAGCCCAAGCAGACAATCACCGTGACCGCCACCGACGCCGAAGGCCACACCAAGAAGTTTGATGTGCTGGTGCGGTTGGATACCAATATCGAGATTGAATATTATCGCAATGGCGGCATCCTGCAAACTGTACTACGGAACTTCATCCGTAACTAAGCGCCATCCCGTACAAGTTGTCAGGTGTTTAGCGTGTGGGGCAGGGACTTACAACCGTGAGTCCCTGCTTTTTATAAGGCGATATTATCGCTCATGTTTCTATCACACTCAGCCCACGCATAACATTTTCTCATCCACTGCGGATACAATGCCTCTTAACACACATGAACTGCCTTTTGCAAAAAATAAATACCACACACAAGGAGGAACAATGGCTACTGTAACAAATGCACTGTCGTCCCCTGCTGATGCGCCTAACAGCGTCTTTGAAGGATTACGCCGCTTTAACCTGATTATGGGTGTATTCCATCTGGTGCAGGGTATCGCTATGATTGTACTCAGCACGGATTTTGCTTTTACAACCACGACACTCTATCTACGTGCCATCATCACAGAAGATAGCGTCCGCCTGGAGCAAAACCTACAGCAAGCGTTCGATGTGCCTTTTGGCCCGGCGGTTGCGCTCTTTTTGCTCATCAGTGCCGTTGCACATTTCCTCATTGGTACGGTGGGCTACAATTGGTATGTCAAAAACCTGAAGCGTAACATTAACCCGGCGCGCTGGTATGAATATGCACTGAGTTCTTCGCTGATGATTGTGCTGATTGGGATGCTCGTCGGCGTGTATGATGTTTCGACGTTGATTTTGTTGTTCGGCATGAACGCTATGATGAACCTGTTCGGCCTGATGATGGAACTGCACAACCAAACCACCGAAAAAACCGACTGGACAGCCTACATCTATGGGTGGATTGCAGGCGCTTTCCCTTGGGTGGTGATTGTGCTGTATCTGGTAGGCGCGGCGCAATCAGTAGATACGGAAATTCCGGGCTTCGTCTATGCCATTATCGTGTCTATCTTCTTGTTCTTTAACATCTTCGCATTGAATATGTATCTGCAATACCGCGCCATTGGCCCCTGGAAAAACTATCTTTATGGTGAACGCGCCTACATCATCCTGAGTTTGGTTGCTAAATCCGCATTAGCCTGGCAAATCTGGTTTGGTCAACTTCAGCCTGCATAGATGAAACAATCAGAGGATGGTGTATGTGTATCTACTTGCCCTACGCCATCCTCATCAAACCCTCTGTGTGCTACACTAGCCTGATGTTTGCCCAACTAACCATCAGGAGCCTATAATCCCCATGGAAATCTTCCTTTCGCAAGAAGTCCACGATGCACTCAATGAAAGCCGCCCCGTGATTGCCCTTGAATCTACGGTTATTTCACATGGTTTGCCCTTTCCGCATAACGTCGCCGTTGCCACCACGATGCAGACCGAAATTCGTAAGTTAGGCGTTGTGCCCGCCACCATCGCCATACTAGGTGGTCAAATCCGCGTTGGGTTGAATGAAGAAGAGATTGTTCATCTGGCAACCGCGCCCAACATCCGTAAATGTAGCCGGAGAGATTTTAGCATCGCGGTGGGTCTCAAGCAGGATGCCGCCACCACCGTTGCCGGGACGATGATTGTGGCTTATCGTGCCGGGATTAAAGTCTTTGCGACTGGCGGAATCGGCGGTGTGCATCGCGGACACCCGTTTGATGTCTCTGCGGATTTGATCGAGCTAGGCCGCACTCCGGTAGCGGTTGTATGTGCAGGGGCAAAATCTATTTTAGATTTACCGCTCACGCTGGAAGTTCTGGAGACGCAAGGCGTGCCTGTGCTGGGCTACCGTGTGGATTCATTCCCGGCGTTTTATACACGCGAAAGCGGCCTGCCAATTGACCAACGCATTGATACACCAGAGGAAGCGGCGGCGGTCATACGCGCGATGTTGGCCTTAAAATTAGGGCATGGCGTGTTGATTGGCGTGCCTGTGCCAAAGGAATATGACATCCCTGCTGAGAAGATCGAAACAGCGATTGAACAAGCGGTTGCGGAAGCAGACGCGCAGGGGATACGTGGCAAGGCGCTGACGCCCTTCCTGCTGGCGCGGATTAGCGAGATTACAGAAGATGAGTCTAAGACGACCAACATCGCACTACTGGCGAATAATGCCAAAACAGCCGCGAAAATTGCGCTGGCGTTAGGTCAGGACGGGCAGTAGGTCGGCGGTGGGTTGATGCAACCATTCCGGTGTGCCGAAATTCACATCATGCAGATTTGCGCCGTCCAGGTTGGTGTTATCTAAAATCGCGCCGGAAAGGTTCGCACCGCACAGGTTGGCATAGCGTAGGTTTGCACCGTAGAATATCGCGCCTTGCAGATTAGCCCCAGCCAGGTTCGCGCCCACAAGATTCGCGGCGGCGAAGTTCACGCCGTTTAAATCCAGCCCGGAAAAATCTAACCCACTCAGGTTACGCCCGGCCAGGATGCGCGTTTTCTTGAGTATTTGTATCAGGGTTTGCTTGCTGATGTGCGCCATTGGGTTAACCTTATATGGGCGATGACTTGATCGACAATTGTAATAACACAGTAGCACGCACTTTTTAAGCACGTCAATCATTATTTACCTTCTTGACGAAAGATTTACCTTTTATGGAATCAGTACGCATTGTAGGCGCAGGTGCAATTTTCATTGATGACATCGTACTCCCGGATGGCACAACCCACATGGATACACTGGGCGGGGGGACGCTCCACGCCATGATGGGCGCAGTACTCTGGGATGAAAAGCCCGGAGTGAGCGCGTTCACCGGGCAGGGTTTACCCGCGCATATTCCACCATTTTTAGCCCAACATATGGACATCAGCGGCCTTATATCGTTGGATGTGCCCCAAGCCCGAGCATGGCAAATCTTTGAGCATGACGGGACACGCCGCGAGCTACACCGCGTTAAAGATGCCTCCGCATTTGTGGGTGGCACAAGCCCCGCGCATTTGCCGCAACATTACCAGCACGCGCAGGGGTACTATCTGCTACAGGACTTTGAAGGCATCCGCAAATGGAATGATTTGCCGGGATTTAAGCTATGGGAACCGAACCAGTTAGCCATGCTTTCCGGCCATAGAGACACCGTGCGGGACATCTTACAAACCTGCCCACTGGATGCCATCTCGCCTAATCTGGATGAAGCCCGTGCTATCTATGGTAACTATGACCCGGCGGCGCTCATCCGCATGATGTTTGAGGACGGCGCACGCCTGGTCATCCTGCGGATGGGCCGGGATGGCTCACTCATCGCGGCGCGTGAATCTGGTGAACGACAGTTTATCACCGCGATTAAAGTTGAAAATGTGCTGGATGAAACGGGCGCGGGCAATACCTACAACGGCGCGTTTTTGGCAGGCATTGTGCAGGGGCGTAATCTGCGTGAGTGTGGGTTGATGGGCACAGTGGCCGCGTCATTTTGTGTGGAACAGGTCGGCGTGATTGACCCGGTAAAGGTCAACCGTGCCGACCGTGACGAGCGTTATAATCTTTTTATGCGCGTATGATAACAGCTTATGCTTTTTGCGCCCGCAAATAAACAATCAAGTCTTGTTCCACTGTCGGCGCTCCCAGTTGATGAAGCATCATCAACAGTTGGGCGCGATGGTCTGTGCCATGATTCGCCAGATGGAGCAATAGCTCCCCGATGGACTGGCGATGTACCTTGCCGGAGGTCGTCGCGTATACCACATCCTCAGCCAATTGATTTTCAGTCAGCGTGTTAATCGTATTACGCACCATCACTTCGATTTCATCCCATTTTATACGCACGGCGGCGCGGTCTGGGTAGTCTTCCGGTTTCAGCATTGCGCGGGGTGATGTGCCAGTTAAACGACTGAACCACAGCCATTCCGCGCTCATCACATGCACCACCTGATGATGGATGCCGCCAACGGAATAATCAAATGGTTGTGTGAACTGGGCGTCCGTCAAGGTGCTGATACCTGTCTGCCAGATGAGCCGATGTGCCCAATAATTGTAATCATATAACATGCGGATGAAACCGAGTGCAGACATAATTTACCCCTTTTGTTGCAATAACCGGATGGCAGTATCGGCCAAAATCGCCGCGCCCAGCTTAAGCGGTTCTTCGCTGATGTCAAAAATGGGGCTATGGTGCGGGCGGTGTACGTCGTCCAGCTTGGCGCCCAACATAAACATCGCACCCGGCGCGAGTTGCGTCATGTAGGCGAAGTCTTCCGCGCCCATCATTGGCGGCGAGGCAATCGCTTTGTCCTCTCCGATATAAGTTGCGGCCACGCTTCGCACCAGTTCAGCTACATCAGGATCGTTGTAAAGTGGCGGATAGCCCTTATCAATTTGTAGCTCGTAGTCACCACCCATCACCCGTGCAATGCTGAATGCTTGCTCTAGTTCCTGGTGAATCTGATCGCGCAGGTCATTATCAAATGTGCGGATTGTGCCGCGCAGTTCCACCCTATCCGGGATGACATTCGGCGCAGAGCCGCCGTGTATCGCGCCAATCGTTATCACAGAGGCCGTGATGGGGTCAGTCTTGCGGGAGCGAATACCTTGCACCACGTTAATCACCTGTGCGGCGATGAAGATAGGGTCAATGCCGGTATGCGGCATCGCGCCATGTGTGCCGACGCCTTTTATCACAGCGCGGAACTCGTCCACCGCCGCCGCGATGAAGCCCGGCGCAATGCTGATTTCTCCCACCGGGCGCAGGCTATCCACATGGAGCGCAATCACAGAGTCCACGCCCTTTAACGCGCCATCTTCAATCATGCGTGTTGCACCACTTTTAATTTCGTCATCCCATATTTCTTCACTGGGTTGGAACAATAAGCGGATTTGCCCGGCAGGGCGGTCTGGCATTTCTGTCAGGAGCTTGGCAACACCCAGCAGAATTGCCGTGTGTGCGTCGTGGCCGCAGGCGTGCATCTTGCCTGCAATGGTCGATTGATAGGAGGTATTGGTCGCTTCATGGATGGGGAGCGCGTCCATATCTGCGCGGATGCCGACCACTGGCCCGCCACTCCCGATCGTGGCGACGACGCCCGTAATGCCCACGTTAGTTTGCGGCTCCAGGCCGAGCTTACGCAGTTCATCTGCGACGAGTTGTGCCGTGCGTGTTTCCTCAAACCCTAATTCCGGGTGAGCGTGGATATCACGCCGCCATTCAATCATCTCTTCTTCGATAGCGCGTGCTTTCTCTAGCAATTGCATGGCTTTATCCTTTTTTTAACATTAGATTACGGCGCAGATTTTAACGTGTTTTAACAATCTGTGTGCAGTCCAATCATTCACGTTTCGCTTTTTGTGATGGATGATGTGTAGCGTTTAATAGCACCTTAGAGCGCGGCGAGTAATAAACGCGGTAGGCGTCCCCGTTGATGAATACGGTGTAAATCTTGCGTGACACCTGTAACTTTACACCGTCTACAATGATGTAATGCGTCCGCGAATTGCGTGAACCCTGAATGTGGCGACGGATGTGACCGTCGGCAAATACGATGCTTCCATCCGCTATATCCTGATTAACACGATACAACCGAAACGCACCATAGGCTAAAAAGGCAATGATGATGAGGTTGAAAATGATTTCAACAATTGCCAGACCGTCAATTGCAAAAAATACAAAAAAATTGAAGTACCCTATCACCAGCACGATAAACATAAGCGGTAATGCCGTTGTCAGGCCAATTTTGACACGCTCACGTCGCAGAAAATTCTTCTGCCTATCGCTGATGCGCCCAGTCTGATTGAATAGCATATCATCCTGCGAGATGCCCAGCGCATCCGCTACGTTGTCAGGCCGTCCTGATGAATTATTCAGCATATCAGACAAGCGCATGAGCATTTTATCTTTCCGCTATTGTTTTTAGCGATTAGCCAGGAAGTCGAGCAGGTCAATCTGTGTGATGATGCCGACCACACGCTTATCGTCGGCTTCTTGTCCCTCTAACGGTTCAGTCACCAGGGCTAACTTGGTTGTGCTGAACATACTCATCACCGTTTCCAGTGGCGTATTCAGGTTAAGGGTGGATACATTGGTGTTGATAGCCCCTGATGCTTCTTCCAGTGGGGTACGGGAGCCATCACCGGAGTTTACCAGCATGTAATTCAGCAAACTGACTTCTGTTACCACGCCCAGCAATTGCCCGCGTCGCCCGGTAACAGGCAACTGTGATACATCCGCCGCTTTTAGTTTGCCAACAACATCCCCGACGGCATCCTGGCAATGGGCGGTAATGATGTCGTGCTGGCCTTTGCGTTCCAGCACGGCGGCGATGCTTGTATCCGCCCAGTTGCTCTCCAAAAATTGATTTTCACGCATCCAGTTGTCATCAAATACCTTGCTCAGGTAGCGTGAGCCGTTATCCGGCAACAGCACAACCACCATCTTTTCCGGTCCTAAATCGCGCTCATTGGCATATTTAATCGCGCCAGCAACCGCCGCACCGCAACTATTCCCTGCGAATATTCCTTCTTCGCGTACGACGCGCCGCGTCATCAGCATGGTCTCTTTGTCACTTACGCGCACCATGTCATCAATCACGCTGAAGTCGTAGTTCGACGGGATGAAATCTTCACCGATTCCTTCAGTCTTGTAAGTTTGGGCTTCGGTCATCTTGCCCGTGTAAAAATAATCGTGCAGGATTGACCCCACCGGGTCAACGCCGACAATCTGAATTTTAGGGTTCATCTGCTTCAGGTAACGCGCCACACCCGTAATCGTACCGCCCGTGCCCATGCCAGTTACAAATACGTCGATCTTACCCGCCGTCTGCCGCCAGATTTCCGGCCCGGTGGTGTCGTAATGCGTCTGTGGGTTGATTGGATTGTGATATTGGTTTGCCAGAATGCTATTGGGTGTTTCGTCCACGATTTGCTTGGCAACGCTATAATAACTGCGGGGGTCTTCCGGCTCAACATTGGTCGGCGTGACGACGACCCGCGCCCCATATGCCCGCAAGACACGGATTTTTTCATCACTCATCTTGTCGGGCATCACAAAAACGCACTTATACCCTTTAAGGATGGCCGCCATTGCCAAACCGACGCCGGTATTGCCTGATGTCGCCTCTACGATTGTGCCGCCTGGCTTTAGCAAGCCGTTGCGTTCTGCATCTTCAATAATGGTAATGCCGATGCGGTCTTTCACACTCCCGCCTGGATTAAAATATTCCACCTTTGCCACAATTTGACACCGTAAGCCGCGTGTCAGTCGGTTTAGTCGAACCAAAGGCGTATTGCCCATTGTATCGAGAATGTTATCGTAAATTTGCGGCTCGGTGGGCATATCTAATGCCGCCTCTTCAAACTGCTTGGCTGTCATCACTGTTTCCCTATTCCATAAAATAATGGTCTGCTTAACTGTAGTTTACTATCCTGTGGTCTGTTGCGTCTAGCTTTGTCGAAAAATAACGGTTTATTTATAGTCCTATGTCGCTGTAATGTGTTAAAGTCTGTGCGACAACTTAACAGTGACTAAAGGGGCATAACGTGAACGTTTTTTTGACAGGGGCTTACGGGAACATTGGCTATAGCACGCTTAGTGAGCTTATCGAGAGAGGGCACACCGTCCATACATTCGATGTCCCCACAGAGGCCAACAAAGCCCGTGCCAGTGCCATAACATCCCCGCATTTGACTGCACACTGGGGCGACATCCGTGATAAACAAGCTGTTGAGTCCGCAATGCAGACCGCCCAACCGCATGTCGTGGTGCATCTGGCCTTCATCATCCCGCCAATGGTGGACGAACAACCAGAACTTGCGCGTGCGGTTAACCTGGATGGCACCCGCCATGTGATTGAAACTGCTTCCGCGTTGGCGCATCCACCGCGCCTTTTGTTTGCCTCTACGTTCGATTTGTATGGCCGCACACAGTCCCAGCCGCCCCCGCGCAAAGTCACGGATGCCGTTGTCGCCAGCGATGAATACACCGCCCATAAGTTACAAGGGGAGGAATGGGTGCGTGCTTCCGGCTTAACGTGGTGCATCTTCCGCTTTGCGGATGTGCCCCTGCTGGCTCTGCGTGACCCGCATCCTATCATGTTCGAGATTCCATTGAACACCCGCATCGAAGTTCTGCACACCCGCGATGCCGCCCTTGCCATCACCAATGGGCTAGAGAGTGATGCCATATGGGGCAAAGTATTCAACATCGGCGGCGGCAAAAATTGTCAGGTAATCTATGGTGATTATCTCGATACATTGCTCGGCGCAATGGGCTTAGGTGGCGGCCTGCCGGCGGAAGCGTTTACACAAAAGGAATATCTTACGGATTGGCTGGATACAGAAGAGAGCCAGGCTTTGCTCCAGTACCAGCGCCATACATTTTATGATGTTGTAGGCGAACTTCAACAAGTCATCGGCTGGAAGCGTTACGCCGCAATGGTCGCACGGCCTGCTGTCCGCCGTAATATGCTCAAGATGTCGCCCTATTACCGCAAATAAAAACAGATAAATTGTTGCCATCTGCCGCGTATATTTTATGCGCGGCGGCAACAGCAACTATCGGATGTTCTCGTTATTTAAACCGGATGCGTTGCGGCACTTCGTCCGGCACACGCTCGATGATGCCCCGTGCTTCCAGGTCGAGTTTAAGCGTAGTGACATACCACTTTACCGACCCCTCAAATGTCGCGCCGACAAGTGCCTCCACTGCTAAAGTGAGCGCATCCAGCGCGCTTTCGCCGCCTGCATCGTGTAATGCCTGCACCATCGCGGAGCGTATCTGTAGGTATTTTTCCGCATCGACCCGCACTTCGCGCTTGCCTTCTGGGTGCAGAGCAAGGATTTTTCCATCCTCATCAGGGGTGATGTTAAGCTCGTCAATGACCTTAATCACATGCTTTACATCGTCTACGATGTCCTGCGCGGTTTCTTTAGTAGTCTGCAAGGCTTCTTCCACGATTTCTTCCGCAGTGGTGACGATGGTCACGCGCTTTTTGGCTTCCTCCGGGTTGCGGGGTGCAGACCGGGCAGGGGAGCTATCCGCCTCCACAGAGAGTCGATATTGCGCTTCTACAAAAGCCATCCACCCTAGCCCAAGCATTACAGTGGACGTGCCGGACATCACACCGCTAGCAATCCATCCCACAAACGGAATCGCATTTAAAAATTCCGAGATTAAACCCTGTGAGACCTTCAATGCGCCGTAGCTTATCGCGCCACCTGTCATGATGATAACCCCTGCATTACCCAATAGTTCGTTCAGCCGTTGGGCAGAAAGGCGCTCATCATAGTAAATTCTGTAAAGGTCATAGAACATCCACGCATCGGCGGCGGCAATACCGATTGTCTTGGTAAGTTCTAACGCGGGGGTGGGCACAGCCGCCGCTAAAGATGTGCCGAGTGTATTTTGTGC
>DAIMZF010000081.1:0-14340 GCA_036734085.1 Aggregatilineales bacterium | reverse complement strand
AAAAGTTTTATTTCAATATCGCGCTTGCCATCTAATCAAGGCGAAGTTTGGGTTTATGCGAAAATGATTGAAGTTATTTTAATGAATAGCGCGAAGCAAACTTCGGAGAACGCCGCAAACGGTGCGTTAAAACAAAAAAGCGGCCAATTTGTGCAAGGCACAAACGCCGCCTGTTTAACAAAATTCTTCGATTGTGGGCGGTATAGGACTCGAACCTACAACCCTTCGCGTGTAAGGCGAATGCTCTGCCAATTGAGCTAACCGCCCAGAGCCATTTAAATTTACATTATCCAGTCAGGATTATCAATACCTGAATATTCCTGGATAGCGCCAAAGATATGCTGAACAATTTGTGTGCTATTTACACCCAATGAGCATGTGCCATAAATTAATGTACGGCCTTTTTGTTTGCTACTGACTGGTTTGTTGTTCAATCTTGTCTCTTTAAGCGTGATATGTTGTAACTTGAGTTGAGAAAGCCACCAGTTCTCAATTTCTGATTGAGATATACCCTGCCCAAGATAGCAATTGAGCCGAATATAGTATGCATCATCGGCTGGCTGAAAAAACGCATCAAGAAACTGCTTGAACATTATTAAAATACCTGCATCAGCATTTGTGATTTTGCACATATTACGTTCTTTACTGCCTTCTCCCCAATAGAGCATACATCCTGCCGTGTGAAGCCAGTCGCGCTCGCGGGCTTTGATGCGCCCTTCTTCCTGATATTTTGCGCGTTGACGATGCGCTTTTAAACGATTTGCCTGAGCGCCGCTTACCTGAGCATAAAATGCAGGATTTCGCTTCTTCTCTGCCAGGCGCTGGGTTTGTGCGGCAGTGAGTGGAATATCGCGCACCCACAAGCTGATGGAGCTTTTGGAGCATCCAACAACTTGACCGATTTCTTTGATAGACAATCCCATGCGGCGCAATCGCCGTGCTTCTGCGCGTTTTTCCGGTTTAGCCATAATACAGATTAGCCAATCTTAGGTGGTGTTACCCCAATCTGACCTTGATACTTGCCTGCTTTGTCCGCATAGGAGATTTCGCATTCTTCATCTGCTTCAAAGAAAATTACCTGTGCAATGCCTTCGTTCGCATAAATTTTAGCCGGCAAGGGTGTCGTATTGCTGATTTCCAGCGTCACATACCCCTCCCAACCCGGCTCGAAGGGTGTTACGTTCGTCACGATGCCCGAACGTGCATAGGTTGATTTTCCGACGCAAAGAGTCAATACACTACGCGGGATACGGAAGTATTCCACCGAACGCGCCAACGCAAACGAGTTCGGCGGTACAATGCACACATCCGTTTGAATGTCTACAAAGGACTGTGGGCTGAAGTTCTTCGGGTCTACAATAGCGGAATGTACGTTCGTGAATACTTTGAACTCATCCGAAACACGCATATCATAGCCATAAGACGAAACGCCATAGCTGATGACCCCTTCGCGCTTCTGGCTATCTACAAATGGTTCAATCATGCCGTGTTCTAACGACATCTTGCGTATCCAGTGGTCAGGTTTTAAGCCCATATTACCCCCTTATAAGACTTTTGTAATGCTAAGACCGAGACTTGACGCCTCAAGTGCTGGCTGTGCGCCGATGATTGCTACCACTCCGTCACGGGCGATGAGATCGAGCACATCACCTAATGCCTGAATGTCTTTGACTGTGGTACTGAGGATTTCATCCCGTACTTGTTGACGCTCTTCATCGGAATAGTTAATGAGGTAACGCAACATGGAAGAATACCCTTTGGCGTCTGGCAGTTGGTACTGGTCTACACTGCCGATAGTACCGATGATGTTCTTGGTAAGTTCATCGGCGGACATCTGCACACCCCGAAGATAATCACCGGCGGCATCGTAGACCTTTAAAGTCTCGGTCAGGTTTGGGTCGCGGTAGGAATAATAGGTTGCCATACCGGAGTGCATATTAAAGCTGAGGCCAGCGCCGTATGCCCCACCCTGCACACGGACTTTATTCCACATATACGACAGATTGAGATAGTTCAGCGCGACATGCACTGAGCCGTGATGCTGATAGCCGAGTGTGTAGAGGTTGGTGCCTTTGCCCACATAGTTCACCTGTGCAGGGAGAGCCAGGCCCTCGTTGTGTGGAGCAAGATTAGCCTGCCATGTGTGATAGACTGGCTCCGACTGCGGGAGCGCGGCGGCAAATTGTGTGATATTAGGCTTGATTACATCCCAACTTTCGCCATCTACTGTGAGGTTAACAAGCAAAGTCGCTCGGTTGAACAATAAGCCGCGCATGGTGTTCAGGGCATGGAGCACGCCTTCCCAATCACTTTCCAAGCGTGCGGCTAGTTCTCGCAGGAAGAATAAATAACTAATGCCGCCGGATTGTTCCCGCAACCATGCCGCCAAGCTAAAGCCCGCGCTGAGGCGTCCGGCTACCACGCGATGCCCGGCGGGAATGAGACTCGCTTCCATCTTCGCTTTTTCCGACAAGACAATTTGTGTAAAACGTGCCCGGTCATCAAAATTTACCTCCAGCAGAACATCGCGCACAATCTCCAGCATATCTGGCACTTGCGGCACGGTGGACTTTCCACGCAGGAATAAATAGGTTGCGAGATCGTCGGAATGGCGTCGTTCGTCCATGACATTAGACACACCAATGCTACCTGTACGCCGCCCAATACGCTGGGTGAGTGTGACGTAATCTTCGCGGGTTGTGCCCATCTGCAAAAGCGCCCGGCTGAAAATAGGCAGATACGGCAGATAGTCGGCAGGCAGGGTGCGTAAGTTAAAGCCTATATCCATATAGGCGATGCCGTTGGTGGGCAAGTCGTGGTAGATAACGTGGACGTTATCCAATTTAATGTGTTCGATAGGAACAGTGCGCGTTGTCGCGTCAATATCATCAATTGTTAACACAGGCAGGGTCGCTAACGCTTCGGGCGTATCCGGCGCTTCCTGCATCTCGCGGAGCTTGACTGTATCCGCGATGACCTGCTGAATCGCGTTGTTGTCCATCCCGGCGCGGATGGCGTCCAGGCGTTGACGCTCGGCCTGTGCGCGTTTTTCACCTAAAGTCGCATCCGGGTTTAAGATGACTGTGGAACGGTGCTTGTTGTCTAGCAGATGCTCACGGATGAGTGACTCAAAATAGTGTTCGCCTTGCGCTAACCGGGCTTTGATGGCATTTAAGGGCGCTTCAAACGCAAGCGGCGCTACAGGGTCGCCACCATAAAGCCATGTGGAAAAGGCACGAATGCACATCACCAGGCCACGCGGAAAGCCGCCCGTATTAAATTCGCGGAGTGAAAATTCTACGGTATTGAGTGAGGCTTCTATCTGACCGGCTTCAATGCCTTCAGTGGCGAGTTTTTCCAGCGTTTGCAGAATGAGCGGCTCAATTTTGTCGGCGTCTTCTGGCTTGACGCCGCGCATCCCGGTGATGAAGTTCATCTGCCGCATGGAGTCCTCAAAGCCGCCTCCGGCAGTTTCTTCACCCAAGCCACTCTCTAACAAGGCTTTCTTGAGGGGGGCAGCCTGTGTGCCGAGCAAGATATAGTTGAGGATGTCGAGGCCAAGCATCAATTCTACGTCTTGCGGCTCCGGTAGTAGCCAGCTTACGGTGATGTAGGATTTAGGGTCGTCACTATCGCCAGCATCATAAGGGTGTGTGGATTGACGTGGTGCGTCAAACTTCGCCTGTAATTGAATGCGAGCATCGACGGTTATCGGCTCGAATTCACTGAGGTAAGCATCCAAAATGCGGAGGCGTTCGGTGGGGTCATCGTCCCCTGCGAAGAAAATGCGCGCATTGGATGGATGATAGTAGGTCTGATGGAATTGTTTAAACGCATCGTAAGTTAAATCTGGGATGGCGGCAGGGTCGCCGCCGGAGTCCACACCATACGCATTATCTGGATAGAGCGAAACTTGTGTTGCTGTATCCAGCGCATCATCTGCGGAAGAGTACGCGCCTTTCATCTCATTAAAGACCACACCGCTATAACGCAAGGGTTCGTCGGGGGTGTCCAACTCGAAGTGCCAGCCCTCCTGCATGAGGATTTCCGGCGTGATACGCGGGAAGAACACAGCGTCCAGGTACACATCCACCAGATTATAAAAGTCTTTTAAGTTCTGGCTGGCGATGGGATACATGGTCTTATCTGGAAAAGTGAAAGCATTTAAGAAGGTGGCTAAAGAACTTTTGATGAGGTCTACAAATGGCTCTTTGGTGGGGTATTTGCGCGAACCACACAACACGGAATGCTCTAAAATGTGGGGCAGACCGCTAGAGTCTGGTGGTGGTGTGGCAAATGTGATGGCAAACGCTTTGTTCTCATCATCATTGATGATAGAGAGCAGTTCCGCACCGGTTTTGACGTGGCGGTAAATGCGCGTTGTGCTTTTAATCTCCGGGATGACTTGCTCTCGGATGAGTTCAAACCCATGAGTAACTTGTGACATACAACAATCCTCTCTAAACCAAGATGGGGAAGGCGTGATAAACAATCAACACCCTACCCCTTTTGAACGATGTGACAAAATTTTACATACGCTCCGGTATGGACATTCCCATCAGTGTAAGTACCCGAGCAAGTGTGGTTTGGGCGGCGCGGTAAAAACGCAGACGTGCCTGCGCGATTTCCGGCGGGATGCCTTCCCCGAATACACGCACACGGTCATACATCGGATGAAAATTATTGGCTACATCCAGCGCATAGTGAGCGATGGTATGCGGCGATAAATTTTTCGCGGCATATTCCACCGCTTCCGGTAATTCCAGGCACTTACGTAAGAAAGATAATGCTTCATCATCCAGCAAGGATAAATCCGCATTCTCATCACTAACGCCGCGTGCCTGCGCTTCGCGGAAGATGCCCGCACAGCGCACATAGGCATACTGGATGTAATAGACGGGGTTCTCGTTGCTTTGCTTAACGGCAAGGTCAACATCAAACGTGAATTGTGAATCCGGATTGCGGTGTAACATAAAATACTGGATGGCGTCCGCGCTGGTTTCATCAATCATGTCATCTAATGTGATGTAATTGGCCTTGCGCGTACTCATTTTAATCTCTTCGCCACCGCGCCGCAGATGCACCATCTGCATAAAAACGACGTGCAGATGGTCGGTGCGATAGCCCAACGCCTGCAAGCCAAGCCGGACGACTTCCGCCTCTTTTTTATGATCACTCCCCAAGACATTAACCAGCAGGTCAAAGCCGCGTTCGATTTTGTCGATGTGATAGGCGATGTCCGGCAGGGTGTAGGTCGGCTCACCGTTGCTTTTGACCACCACGCGGTCTTCACTATCGCCTAAGCGCGTGCTACGGAACCATGTCGCAGGCTGAAGATGTGCATTGAGGGCTTTTACTTCGTCGCTCTCCTGCTCGCGGACGGTGGCAACGTAGATGTCGCCGCCTTCGCGCAGACGCTCCAGCGTGCGCTCTACGGCGTTGGTGTCGTAGAGTGTGTTCTCGTTGAAGAAAATATCGTGTTGAATGTTTACGCGGGCGAGTGTAGTACGAATCCATTCAAAGATGCGTTTTTCCGCATATTCTTTAAATTGTGACCAATCCGACCCCTGCCAGGCGTCACCCACTTCTTTTTTCAAGTCCTGGGCAAAGTCGATGAGGTAAGCGCCCTGATAAAAGTCGGCGTCGTCTTCGCTGGGTAGTTCCACCGGGACACCGAGCGCCTCAAGATAACGAATTCGCAGGCTTTCGCCTAACTTACGCATCTGTGCGCCAGCATTGTTAAAGTAATATTCGCGGGTGACTTCGTATCCGGCGGCCTCCAAGACGCGGGCAATGCCTTCCCCCAAGATAGCGCCGCGTGTGCGCCCGATGGTCAATGGGCCGGTGGGGTTGGCACTTAAAAATTCTACCTGTGCGCGTTTGCCAGCACCAAGCGTGACACGGCCAAAAGTGTCACCTTGCGCGATAATGGTGTTAACCTGCTCACGTAACCACGTATCATTCAGGCGAAAGTTGATAAAACCCGGCGGCGCGACGGCGACTTCCCCCACAAATGATGCTGGCGGCAGATGCTGGACAATGGCGGAAGCAATCTCCAGGGGTTTACGCCCGGCAGGTTTGGCTAACTGCATCGCAATTGAGCAGGCATAATCGCCCTGTTCCGCCTGCTTGGGGCGGCTGATGATAACTTCCGGCAGGTCGAAGGGCGGCAAATCTCCGGCAGTTTGTGCGGCTTGGATAGCGGCTGTTACCAGCCCGGCATATTCGTTCGGCAGTGGATTCACAGTTTATTGTCCTCAGGATGTGGTTAACTTGCATCCGCGCATTGTAACAAACAGGCGTAAGTTCGTTAAGTCAGAAGACCTTTTTCGCGCAGATAATCCGCACAACTGGCGATTCCGTCCTCTAAACTCATCTGCGGTTGCCAGCCGAGTAAATCCCGTGATTTGTCCATCTTGTAGGTGATGTGATTCAATAAAAAGGGTACAAGGTCTGACAAGTCTTTCGACTGTGCATTTTTGGACGAGAACAGCGCGATAACAGGTGCAATCGGTTTGACCAACAACGGCGGCAGGCTAAACCAGCGTCGCCGCCCGGCTAAGGCCACATAACCGCCCAAAAATTCGCGCCAGGTCGGGGAAGGGTCGGGCGTGCAGTTGAACACCTGCCCTACTGCGTTGGGATGGCTGGCTAAAACTAAGCACATCTGCGCGACATCTTCCACATGCACAGGGTAGGCGGAGCCGCTTCCATCGCCAAGCCAGATGGGGCCACGCTTCGCCAGTTTAAACAGGGTCTTCGTCCATGCGGTACTGCGCGGGCCGTAAATCATGCCGGGACGGACGATGCTATAGGCCAAGCCATGCCGATGTGATACATCAATAAGTGCTTTTTCCGCTTCTGCTTTGGTGATGTGGTAAGCGTCCGCACCGGGATTAACGGGCGTTTGCTCGGTTACATCTGCCCGGTTGCGGTAGCCATAAACAGAAATGGTGCTGACATGCACAAAACGCTTAACGGCACTGCCCGCCGCCGCGCGTGCGACGTTGTAAGTACCGTGTACGTTAACAGTGGATTGATGCTGTAAGGAACCGCCCAACGCCGCCGCCGCATGAATGACCACATCGACACCGGGCATTATGGCGTTCATGCGCTCCAAGTCGGTGATGTCGCCGGGTAAAACTTCTACATTAGGCAAACCAGCAATATAGGCGGTGCGTCCGGGACGGCGGCCTAAAGCCTTCACTGTCGCGCCCGTTTCGCTTAACTGACGGACGATAACACCCCCCAGAAAGCCGGTCGCACCCGTCACTAAAACCGTCTGGCCGGAAAAATCTGGCATGGTTATGATACGCCTTCCTGAGTGATTTCCTCATCACGGAACTGCATGTCGTACAGCCGGGCATACATACCGCCCTGTAGCATCAGTTCATCATGCGTCCCGGTTTCGACTATCGCCCCTTTGTCTAACACAACAATGCGATGCGCAACACGGATGGTACTCAGACGATGCGCGATGATAACGGTGGTGCGGTTTTGCATCAACCGTGCAAGCGCATCCTGAACGAGTGTTTCGCTTTCGCTATCCAAGCTGGAAGTCGCCTCATCTAATAGCAAGATGCGCGGGTCTTTGAGGATGGCGCGGGCGATGGCTACCCGTTGTCGTTGACCGCCGCTCAATCTTACACCACGTTCCCCGACAACGGTCTCGTAAGCGTCGGGTAATTCCACGATGAAGTCGTGTGCGTTGGCCGCCTGCGCCGCCGCAATAATCTCAGCTTCAGTGGCATCCAGGCGACCGTAGCGGATGTTTTCCCGGATTGTGCCGCCGAACAACAACGTTTCCTGTGGAACAATGCCTATCTGCTCCCGGATACTGGCCTGTGTCGCATCGCGTAAATCGACGCCATCCATCAATACACGCCCGGCGGTCGGGTCGTAAAAGCGCGGAATCAGGTTAAAGATAGTGCTTTTGCCTGCGCCACTCGGCCCAACAAGCGCGATAATCTCACCTGGCGCGATGTCCAGATTAATGTCTTGCAGGACGGCCTGACGGCTATCGTAGCTGAAGACCACAGAATCAAAAGTGATACCGCCACGCACTACTTTTAACGTGTCTGCGACGGGTTTGTCGATTACTTCGGACGGGGTATCCATCAATTGGAAGACGCGCTTAGTCGCGCCGATGGCTTGCTGGAACGATGTGTACAGGCCAACAAGCGAAGCAAAACTGCCAGCAACGGTGAGGCCATAAATCAGGAAAGCAATCAGTTCCCCACCACTTAAACGGCCATCAAGCACTTCCCGCCCACCAAACCATAAGATGAGGGATAAGCCGCCAAAGGCAAAAAAGCCCATCATGGGGCCAAATACAGCGCGAATCCGCAAGAGCCGTATAGCGGCCTTAAACGCTCGTTGCACGGCGTTGCCGTAACGTTCAATTTCGTAAGGTTCGCGGACGAAACTCTTCACTTCGCGGATGTTCTGGAAGACTTCTTCCGCAACGACCGTAGATGCGGCAATTTCATCCTGTACCTGTGTGCTAATGCGTTGCAGGTAAAAGCCGAAGACAAAGCCAAAGGTGACAATAAGAGGAATGAGTGCCAGAATGAACAAAGTTAACCGAGCATTGAGTATCAACATCAGGCCGATAGCGCCGAACATAACAAACGTCTGCTGTAGTAGCACATTGACATTATCGGTCAGCACGGAACGCATTACAGTCACATCCGACGCAATACGGGAGACTAACTCCCCGACGCGGCGATTGATGAAAAAGTTGAGGGATTGGGCTTGCAGGTGATTGTATAAATCCAGTCGTAAATCCACCATGATGCGCTCGCCTACGTAGTTGAGGTTGTAGGTTTCTATGAGACTGGAAATAGACCGTAGCAGAAAGACAATCAAGAGAAAGACGGTTACTTGATTGAGTAATTCAAGGTTTTGTTCTTCGAAGACGCTATCTACAACATCCCGCACGATGATGGGAAAGACCAGACTGAGCGCGGCGCTGATGGTGGTTGCCAGAAGTGCCAGGGCTAAGCGTGATTTATAGCGGCCTAAATACCCCACCATGCGCCGCCATTGCACCGGGCCTGCGGGGATTTCTGGCTCATCCCCATTTTTTTTCATCATCATCCGTCTTCTTTCGCGGCGTGTTGTAGCCATAGGTGTGCTTGTCCTTTTGTCGGTGATTGATTATTTGATTGTTTAGTTTGCCAGCCATGCCGTGACTGTTTCCGGTAAATTCGGCATGTATTGCACCAGTGCCTCGCGCAAATTGTCGGCTTCTGCTGGCTGGATGGCATAAAAAGATACTGTATCATTGCCTAGAATAACACTACCCATCACCTGCCACTGGCCGACAAGTTGCCATTCTTCGGGGATACCGCCGAAGCCGTCAAACCAATTCGCATAAATCAGGGCGATTTGCCCGCCGCGCTCATCGACTAGCTCGCGCATGGTCTGGGTGCTGTAGTTGTTATCTGCCCGTAGGCGGGCAACTTCGATCGTGCCTAACCCCCATAAGTCGATGTTATCAATGCTGGCAAAATAGTTAATCGCGCCGATGTCATTAGCGGCCACCGTCGCACCGGAATAAAATGTGTTGAGAAACTGCGACATCTGGTATTGCTGGCGATAAATATCCCGCATTCCGGTTACGGGAGGGTTATCGTATACAAGAAAGCGATGCCGTTCGTAGATGTCGTTCAGCACAAAAACCAGCAATAGAATTGCCACGCCATACGCCGGTAAATGCTTCATCTGTACGCGACGGGGTAGCACATCCGCCAACGCGGTCATGATTGCTACGAACGCCAAAGGAATGAGATAGGCTTCGTAGCGGGCGTATGTCCCGGCGAACGGCCATGAGACTAAGCGCACATTGATGAACGTTATCAGCACAAAAGCCACAATCATCATATGGGGCGCGTGCCAGATTTTTAGTGTGCGGCCATAGCTGACTAAAAACACCATTAAAGCGCCCAACACTAATAGCGAGAATACATGCTGGTTCGCAAAAATTGCGTAAGTGTCTGCGATGAAATACGTGAGAAGTGCCTGCGGGGTTGCACTGGATAAATACCCTGCATCAGATTTGACTAAAAGTGAAGTCGGCAGAAACGCCCACCCCTGCCCGATGGCGATGAGGCCAAACAGCGCGACGGGGGTAATGCTCACCGCACCGAGTATAAAGCCGTGCAAAATCCGCCAACGGAGCGCAAACAATCCGCAGAAAATCAGTACGAGGAATAACCCTTCGTACCGAGCCGAACCGACCAGAGCGCCTAACATCAGCAAGGCTAACCAGCGACGACTCCGCAAGCTGGGTGGCGTGTCCTCACACAACATCTGCGCCGCATAGCCGATAAACAGCACATTGACGAGAATCTGTAACACATGCTCCATGCCGCTTAAAACAAGTGTGTTCATGGGGAGCAGGATAATCACGGTAATCTGTATGATAAAACTAAGCTGATTGGGCACATGATAACGGCGGAGTATATTATGCAAGGCGATATTCACGCCGATGGCAAACAGCATATTCATGATGAGGGGTGTTAACTCATTTGCGCCAAACGGAAGATACGTCAGTGCGATGAGGAACGTCCACAAAGGGGAGGAAGACGCCGACGCAAAGCCCTGTGCCGTAACGCCCCACACGCCATGCTGAGCTAAATTTTTAGCAATGCTCATATGGATGTAAGCATCATCCAGCGCATAGATAAAATAGCCGTCGTTGTAATCCATAGCGCGTACAACAACTTCGCCAACAGAGATAAACAAGAAGCCTGTTGCCAGTAGCACCGGCCACCATGCCAGCGCCCAACGTTGAAAATTTTCCATGTGATTTTTACTCTCTCATCTGGTGGATTATCCGGCGGATTTATCCGGTGGATTTGTCCTACGGGTTATCCGGTGGATTATCCGATGGATTGCATTGCGCTGTAGACAATGCCTTGTGTATCGATAGGTAATACCCACACTTGCGCGGTCATCCCTGCCCCTTTGCAGACAAGTTGCAGGTCTTCCGCGATTTGCTCGTGGTGTTTATCCGCTAAAATCATTAATGCGGGGCCGCCGCTAACAGGGGTGATAACGAATGCACCGTAGCCCTGTGCAACTTGCTGTATCAACGGGAAAGCGGCAATTTTATGGGTAATTTGTGCAGTCACAGGCGAAGGACGTAGAAGCGTCGCCAGCAAGGATTTATCGCCGTCGCGCAGGGCTTCGATCAATAGTGCGATGCGTCCAGCGTTCTGGAATGCCAGCGCACGCGGCACTTGCTCCGGTAACGTAGGCCGCCGATAGCCTTCTATATAAGGCAACAGAATGATGGGCGTTATATTGCGTGCCGGGAAGGAACGATGTAACACCGTTTGACCGTCAAACAGGGCTAGCCCAACGCCGCCCGATATGGCCGCCGTCATCGCCTCTGGCCGGACAAGCGGGGCGGCAACCTGCAATACTTCGTCACGGTTGGCAGGTGTGCCCAGTAAATCATTGGCGCATAACATCCCGGCCAAGACCATCGCGGACTCTGCGCCTAACCCAACGCCTAGCGGGATGTCATTGTGTATGGTGACGTTCAAACCGAGTACGGTACGCTCCAATGATTGAAAAAAGCGACTCATGCCTAGCATCACGGGATGCGCGAACGGCATCTCCGCGTAACGAGTCGCGCCTTCGCCCTGTAGATTGATACGCAGGTCGGTATCCGTGCGCTGGCTGACCTCCACAGTCAGGTAGAGCCGCAGAGCTAAGGCGATGGTCTGCAAGGTTGGGTCAAGGTCGGTGATGGTGGCTGGCAAGCGGATTCTTACCTTACGCATCATTCACCTATGGCCGATGGCAAGACGAATGTAAAAGTACTGCCCTCACCTAAGTTGCTGGACGCCCAAATATCGCCGCCATGACGCTTGATAACCGTCTTAGCGAACGTCAAACCTAAGCCACCACCGGGAATATTGCGTACAGCATCCGAGCGAGAGCGATAAAGGCGGTCAAAAATAAGGTCGATTTCATCATCTGCGATGCCGATGCCTCTATCCGCCACGCTACAATAGACTTCATTATCATCACCCCAACCGTGAATAACAACGGTCTGCTCCGGCTGAGAGTAAATAACGGCATTATGCAGAATATTATAGATGGCCTGCCCCAAACGCTCCGCATCGCCCATGACAACCGGCATGGGGTTTTGTACAGAAGTGGCAATAATCACCGTGCGTTCGTGCGCGATAGGCGTTACCCGTGTCACGGCCCGGTTGATGATGTCGCGGAGTTGGGTGGGCTTATGCTCTAGCGGCATCCCGGCCTCAATCCATGCTAAATCTACCAATGCGCCGATAACTTCCGAGAGCTTACTGGACGTTTGGCGGATGCGATCCAGGAATTTACCCTGTTGCTCGTTTAAGTCGCCGAATTTGGTGACAAGGTCGCTAAAGCCTGTTATTGCGGAGATAGGATTACGCATGTCGTGGCTGATGGCTTTTATCAAGGCTTCGCGGCGGTTGTCGAGATCGCGGCTTTCGGTCACATCATGCAACAGCACGACACGCTGGCCTGTCTCTAAAGTCGTCGCCATGCCCACCGCCAAACGCCGACGCGGTAGGCGAATATCCAGCGTTTGATGGCCGGTACGAGAAAATAAGTTCACCAATGCGGGGTTTTTGCGAAAAACGCGCGCGATAGGTTGCCCTATCACCTCTTCTATGGTATCGCCCAACATGGCGGACGCTGACGGGTTAATCATCTGGATGCGCGACTCAGCATCTGCAATAATCACCCCGTCGGAAGTACTACGGAGCAGGAAATCGTATAAGGCGCGTTGAGAGGCGGCCTGTGCCGCCTGTTCAGTCTCCATCATATCTGGCTTTCGTCATCGTTCACCGCGCCGATTATAACGCGCCCTGTCCTACTTGTGGATGGGCGGTGTGATGCGTTTATAAGGTTGCAAATCCAGTGGCACGCTAGGGTCTTCCACTGTTTGCAGGTCATCGGTAGGTGTTAACACGGTGCTATAGCCCGTCGGGAATGTCACTTCTATACTTTGCGCGGAGCGCGTCACGGTCACATGGTGCTGTGTGATGGTGACAGCATCGCCCCATGCAAACCCTGCACTGATGTGTACACGGCGGTAATTGACAATCTGCACACCCATCAGTCGGAGCACTAAATAAAGCGGAACAATGCCGCTAACATGGCCTTTAATGCCTAAGCCGACGGCTTCTTCCGCGTGGTAGAACTGTGCAAACTGTTTTGTCTCTTTGAGGACGATGGCCTGCACTTTAAGCAGGCGCTTAAGGAAAATAACAACTTCTTCCGCGTGGCCGTTGGCGATTAAGCCTTCACCGATGAGCGTTAACCAATACGGCCACACCCCGCCACCGCCCCGCGCACTGGCTGGGTCGTAATCCGCATCGGAAGCGGAGACAATCGTCAAGCCATTGGGTTGAAGAAAGTGTGCAGAGTCCTTGAGCAAATCAACCAGTGCATTACTTTTTTCGGCGGGTAAGCCTTCTAAAATAATGGGCAAGACAGCGTTAATATCCAAACGACTATAATCCGCCGTGTAAGCTGTCAATTTATACACCCGGCTTAAGCCATCGGAAGTCATGCGGTCAATGCGGGTGAAGTGTGTGTCGGTTATCATCGTGCCAAAGCCGTAGCCCCATCGTTTTTCGTCAATCGAGAGGGTTTCTGTATAGGGTGTGCCGTCGCTTTTTGCCCCTGTGACGCTGATAGTGGCCTTTGGCGGGGCAGATGTACCGCCAAGTAACCGCAGAATCACCCGTGAGGGTTGCGCTAAATCCAGCGCGATGAGGTGTTCTTCATCGGCGCGGGACTCCGGCAGAACTTCAAGATAACGGGTGGTGATGTCCGTATCACGGTCACGGTAGGCATAGCGGTTGAGGTCTTCGCGCCATAGGGCGTCCAGCAGGCGACGTAAATCGGTCAGTCGATTGGCTAATTCATACGCGCCAGCGTCCCCAATTTCACGCGCAATCGAAGCCAGCGCCACACATTCCGCTAGTAGATAAGCCGCCATGTCGGGCGTTTCTGTCAAGCGGATGTCCGCATTCTGCGCCCATTTCTCCCGGCTACCGAAGGTCGGCCAGAAGGTATACCCGGTCTGACGCTCGTCTTGATACTCCGGCAGGATGTCATAATCGGCGTCAACATCTGAGGATGACCAACGATTAAAAAATGCCAATAACTTAGGGTAAGCCTCTTTAAGGAATGTCAGGTCTTCGGTAAGCTGGTAAATCTCCCACGTCAAGCGGGCTAGAATGGGCGGGCACAACAAACCAGATTTCCCCGCCTGTAACGCCATGTCGATACTACCATCCGCTTGCTGGAGGGCGAAGAAGTTTT
>DAIMZF010000080.1:13059-14602 GCA_036734085.1 Aggregatilineales bacterium | reverse complement strand
CACGGTGTTATCGTGCCGCTACGTTAGCATGGGAGCGATATATACATTAGCATTCGTTTTAGCGTGACCATACGAACAATACCTTGTGTTATCTGCCCATAATTTTATAACAAAGGTCGGCGGCGCAGATGGGCCATGTCTCCTATTTGGCAGGGGGCTATCCCGGTTAAATGGGTGTGATGTGTGCGGGTGCATGGGTATTAAGTTGTAAAAGTGCGGCATGTTCAGGCTTAACATGCGTGGGCGCGATGGGTCGTGCCTCTACAGGAAATCTACATGGAAGCCGCCTTGACGGACAGCGTGCCAGGCCAGCGCGGTGGCAATCACGGTGTCGTCGTGGCCGCCGGAAGGCGCGGTGTAGCGGTAGCCCCCACCGGGCAGGCGTTCCAGCAAGTAAGCGGCAAGCTCGCCCTTGAGGACTTCATCATCCAGCAGGGTTAGCTCCGCACGTTCTAAGGCCAGCGCCAAGCCCTGAATGAGGGCGGGTTTACTGCGGGCGGTGGTGGCAAAGGGGCGCACGGGCAAGCCTTCCGCCTGGAGTGCTTCGATATTGACCGCGCCGATGCTGTTCTCCTCCGCATAGATGACGGCAGGTTGCCAGAGGTCGCACAGGGCTTTTAAGCGCCCGCGTTGCAAATCCCAGCCGATGCCGTTAAAGCGGTCGAGGGCGACGAGGGCGCTTGCATCGGCGTCTATGATGGCGATGGCGGTGTAATCCTGCTCGCGCCCCCAATCCACACCGGCGACATAACGCCGCCCGGCGATGGGAAGCGTGCCGCGTGGGGCGGTCGCCATCGCGTGAATGTTGCGGAAGACCTGCCCGGCGTCGTCGCTGAAGTGGGCGAGGTATTCTTCCTTAAAGACGCGCTCCGGCGTGGTGGCGCGGATGATGTCCAGTTCTTCCGGCGGGATGCGCGGGTTATCCGCCGATGTGAAATGGAATGACGCCCATTCCGGCTGGTGAGCATCCAGGCCGAGCTTAAAGAGATGCCAGAACCAATTGCGCCCGAAGGGTGTGGAGAGGAACATCGCGCCGCCGCGCCGTTCCAGCAACATCGGGCGGACGACAGACGGCCAGACGGACGGCTCCATGAAGGCGGCTTCATCCAGCACGGCAAAATCCAGCCCTGCACCCCGCAGGAGGTCAGGATGGTGGGTGCTTTTGATGGTGATGCTCCCGCCGTCGGGAAAGTCGATGCGGCGCTCGGTCTCGCTGATGACGGGGGTCTGGGACGGACTGCGACCCGGTGTCATCATGGGGCGAATCATGTATTTGAAGTCGCGCCAAACCTGGCTGGCCATGGGGTAAGTCGGGCTGAGCCACCATGTCGTGCGGCGGTGCATCAGGGCCAGGTTGAGCAGGGCTATCTTGCCGGTCTCCGTCTTGCCAAAGCGGCGGCCACAGGCCACCACCCGGAAGCGGTGGGGACTGTTGAGAATCCGCAGTTGGCCAGGGTGGGGTAGTGTGAACCTGACCGTCGTATTCAAATTCGACACGGAACGTCCTTTCTTGTGATGGGTCGGGCGGGTGTTGGCTTTGGTG
>DAIMZF010000080.1:0-12959 GCA_036734085.1 Aggregatilineales bacterium | reverse complement strand
ATTCGACACGGAACGTCCTTTCTTGTGATGGGTCGGGCGGGTGTTGGCTTTGGTGGCGGGACTGCATGTATTCATCGAGCTTGACCATGCGATCCACGACGACCCCAAGCGCGGAGGAGAGTTGATTAAGGGGTGCGTCTTCGATACGTTCCGTGATGGCGCAGGCGATTTCCAGCGCGGAGTCGGTCAGGCGGTCGTGGAGTTCTGCCATCTGGCGGAACAAGCGACGGGCGCGTTTTTTGCTGTTGTAATGTTTGCCCATGCGTGCCTCCTTTATGGGTCGGCTTAAATGCGCGGATGATGGTTCTATTGAAGCATGGAATGGGGCGGATTGGTGGTCAATACGTTCAGCAGAATTTCTCTTTTTTTATGGGGTGCGGGTGGGTGATGTGGGTGTGTGGGGCACGATGGTTTGTGTACATACAGGGGTGTGGTTTTGTTTTTAGGGCACGATGTATCGTGCCCCTACGGATGCGGGGGTGTTTGGGATGTGGGTGTGTTTGGGGCACGACGTTTCGTGTACATGGGGGGATGGGGGTGTTTGGGACACGATGGTTTGTGCGCGTATAGATGTGGGTGGGTGTTAGGGATGTGGGGGTGTAGGTGTAATGGTTAGGGCACGACATGTCGTGCCCCTACGGACGCGGGGTTTTGTGGTCACGATGGTTTGTGCGCGTATGGGTGGTGGGGTTGTTGGGGATGTGGGGGCGAAGGCGGCGCGGAATATGTGAAGCAAAACACGAAAAACAGGTGTAAGCTATTCGAATAAAGCACGAGTGAAAACAGGAGGATGAGAGGTCATGAGCGACGAACGACCGGAACGTAAATCCAGCGAGGTTGCGCGTGTTTACCAGAACCTGCGCGTACTGGTGACCCGCCGAATCCACAAGCGGCGAAACTTCTTCGCGGTACTCATCATGTATCTGTTGTTTATGGCTTTTACGTGGTTATTGGTCAGGACGGGGGGCTATTATTTTTATTTGTTTGGAATCACTGGAAGCATTCTTGGGTTTTTGGTGGTAGGGGCTGAAGCGATAGAGCTGATGCTGTTTGAAGCGGAACAACGGGAGATGCGGGCGGGGCATCAGCGCGTGTTGGAAGCACGCGCACTTAAACTGGAGCAACTTCAGCAGGCGGCAAAAGAGGCTGAGGTGCGGTTGGTTATGCTGAATGACGACGGGGAACTGGTGGACGCGGACGAGGTTTTATTTAACTGAGGGTTGTGAAGATGGCAAAAAGACATGAGATAGACGAGGTGGAATGGATGCATGAGGACATCCATAAGCGATTGGTGCGTGTGGATGAACGCGAGGGGTATTTCTTTGTTCAGATGTGCCTGTATGTGGTGGCTATGGTGCTGTTGTGGCTGTGGGTGTTGACACAACCTGGTGACGACTTGTTGAATCTGCTGGCTATTCTGGTGAGTTCACTATGGGGTGGTTGGTTGACCATCGTCGGTACGGGGTGGTTCTTCGAGCGACAGCAGGAGCATATTATCCAGCGAAAATTGATACGCGAACTGGAATCGCGGGGGATAGGGCCGGGACAACAGACGGCAGGGGCTTTACAGGATGTGCGACTGGTGACACGCGATGCGGAAGGGCGGCTGGTGGAAGTGGACGATTTGGATGAGGAGGATGAGATCGAAGGGTTGTTGTAGGGTGTTTGATTGTGGGCACGATGGTTGTTGTAGGATTGTGTTTAGGGCACGACATGTCGTGCCCCTACGGATGTGTGGTTTTGTGGTCACGATGGTTCGTGCGCGTGTGGGTGTGGTTGTGATGTTTAGGGCACGAACTATCGTGCCCCTACGGATGTGATTTTTGGGATGCTAGCCAGCCATGATGATGTTGACCATGCCTTTAGCCTCCAATGGGAGTGAGTCCGCCTCCCATGCCAGATAGCCGCCTGTGAGCGCGTAAGCGTCCATGCCGCGTGCGCGAAGCTGACGCGCCACACGCCCCGCCGATTCTTCCGCCGGGCAATCACAATAGGCGATGACAGGCCGGGCACGGTCGGCCTCCGGCAGAGCATCCGCCCATTCGCGCACCATATCCGGCGTGGTGCGAACACTGCCGGGAATTTGCGCCGCGTCACGCTCGTAATGATTACGCGCCCGTACATCTAATAAAATGGGACGCTTGCCGCCAAGCATCAAATCATAGGCGGCCTGTGTGCTGATGCGCGGGATGTCCTCCGCGTTGGCGTCGAACAAGCCGGTAAAGGACGATTCGCGCTCCTCTTTAAGTGTGCTGGCGGCGTCCTGAATCTGCCGGGCATACCATCCGGCTAGCGGGGTGGCGCTTACGCCGTGAATAAACACAGACATGACGACGACAACGCCCGTAATGCCGAACAACCTTTCGCCATCCGGGACGCCGCTTTGTACCACTAGGAGCGCCAGCAGGAGGGAGTCTAATCCACGCGGGCCAAACCAGCCGATGAACAACCGCGCGGCGTTGCTCATCTTGGCCCCCCATAGCGCCGCCGTGAGCGCGGCAGGCCGGATGACGACAATCTCCAAGAAGCCAATCACCATCGCGGGGATGAGTACCGCCGCCAGAGCCATATCGCCCAATGTGCCGTATAGCACCGCGCCGAACAGCACAAAGGCCAGCAACATCATCATCTCTGACGTGACTTCGCCGTAATCCAGAAAGCACTGGCATAAGGAGGTGTTGAATAACGTCACGGCCAGCCCGGCGAAGTAGGCGGCGAGAAAGCCGTCGCCGTTGATGGCTGTGCCCGCAAAATAAGCGGCCAGCACCAGCCCGATTCCGTACATGGCCTGATACGATGTGCTGATTCCGAAACGCTTATCAGCTTCGCCCATCAGCCGACTGCCGATGCCGCCGACTAATAAGCCCGCTAACGGGCTGAGTATCAGCACGCGCACGCCAAAGCTCAACCAATCCATCAAGCCGCCTAAAGTCTGGTTGAGGAGGGCGATGAAGACAATCACGATGGGGAGAATAATAATATCGCTCATCCCGGCCTCTACGCTGAGGGTGCGGCGCACCGAGCGCGGGATGCGGCCATCGCGCACGACATCGCGCAGAACGACGGGGTCGGTGGAGGCTAAAATCGCGCCGAGCAGGATGGATTGCGCGACAGTGGTATTCAACAATAAGGAAGAGGCCAGCGCCACGCCGCCAACGGTGAGCAGAATGCCCGGCCCCAGCGTTAAAGCGGGGATGCGCCATTCCCGGCGCAGTTCTTCCACTTGTAGATTGACTGCATCCAGAAACAGCACGAGTGACAGGGTGACCACCGCGACTAGCTCCAGGATGACGTTGTTCAACTCAACTTCCAGTAATCCTGTGCCGCCCAGAAATAAGCCCAGACTTAAAAAGATAATCGGGAAAGATAGCGGTACGCGCTCCACAACGCCGGAGGCCAGCGCGGATGCCAGCAAGACCACCGCGACTAACCCCATGCCCAATACTAAAGTAGACATCCGGTTTCCTTTATGATATGCCTGATAAGTCGGTAAAACTTTGCGATGCTAGATGGTAACGCAGGCGGCGTAAGAATCAAACAAGAACGGGGATATTCGCGGGAAAACCCCTTTGATGGCTATGTTTGTGATGGTTCGCGGGGCGGGATGGTTCGGCGGGTGGGTAGGGGCACGATATATCGTGCCCCTACAGTGGCATTCCCCGTGAATATGATTAAATTGTGGTGTTGATGGAATCAAAACGAGCGTGACAGTCATCACGCTCGTTTTTTGCGCCGAAGCACAAATGGGTTGGCGGAGAGCCGACTAACAGCGCCTCCTAAATGTTGGGTGACCTGTTAGAGGGACTGCTCCCCCATAATCTCAGACTTCATAACTGTGATCACCTCCTTTTAACTAGCCAACGATAGCGAAAGTGTATCATAATGTGGGCAGGAAAGCAAATTAAAGGGTCAATAGAGGCCGGATTATCATGAATAACACATTTAAAAATCAGCATGTTTTAATCACGGGGGGCAGTAGTGGCATCGGGGCGGAACTGGTGCGCCGCCTGAGCGCGGCGGGGGCATCGGTCACGAACTGGGATATTCAGCCGCCGACATCCTCCGCGCCGGGTGTGGCCTGGCACGACGTAGATTGCACGGATTACGCCGCGATAGACTCCGCCGCCGGGAACCTGACGACCGTCCATGCGGTGATTCACTGTGCTGGAGTGTTGCATACGGGGGCATTGACGGAAGTCGCGCCGCATCTGCTAGCACGTATGGTGCATGTGAATCTGCTGGGGACGGTGAACATCGCCCATGCCCTGCTCCCGCATCTGCAAAAGACGGGCGGTTCGCTGGTGTTGCTGGCGTCGGTATCCGCTTTTGCAGGTGCGCCGGAATTCGGCACTTATGCGGCGACAAAAGCCGCCGTGTATAGCCTGGCGCAAACCCTGCGGTTGGAGCAGACCGGGCGGGGGGTGCATATCGGCGTGGTTGTGCCTAACTTTGTGGATACGCCGATGCTCAACGCAGAAAACCGGGCGCGGGGCACGCTGACGCGCTCGCGCAGTATGTTTCTTAAAATCGGCACGGTGGAGATGGTGGCCGGAGGTATCCTGCGGGGGATAGAACGCCGCCAATTCCTGATTTACACTCACTGGCGGTCGCGGTTGGTGTATCTGATGAGCCGTTATGCGGCGTGGTCTTCGCATGTGTTAACCCTGCATACATGGCGGCAGGCGCAAAAACGATAATGGGCGCGGTAGTCGGCGAAAAATTAAACAGGGCACGATGAAGCAGATTGGCAATAAAATTTAAGGGGCACGATAAAAGACGTAAAATCAAATTTAACAGGGCACGATATATCGTGCCCCTACAGGTTGTGAATCCATAAAAAATAAGGGGAAATCAATGCCAAAGACCTATGTTGTCACGGGCGGGGCGGGGTTTATCGGCTCGCACATCGCGGAGCGTCTGCTGAAGGACGGCCACCGCGTCCGCATTGTGGATAACCTGCTGACGGGCAAACAGAGCAACCTGGACTATCTGGCCGGGCTGGGCGCGGATTTAAACATTCACACGGTCAGCATCACGGATTTAGACGCGCTGAGGCCGATCTTCAAGGGGGTGGATGTGGTGTTTCATCAAGCGGCTTTGCCATCTGTGCCGCGCAGTGTGGCCGACCCGCTAGAGACACATCACCATTGTGTGACGGGTACGCTGAATGTGCTGATTGCGGCGCGTGATGGTGGCGTGCGGCGGGTGGTGCAGGCGGCGTCTTCTTCCGCTTATGGGGATGCAGAGGCGGAATTTAAAACAGAGGACATCGTGCCCGCGCCTAAATCACCTTACGGGGTTGCCAAGCTCGCCGGAGAGTATTACGCGCAGGCGTTTTATGCGTGCTACGGGCTGGAAACGGTGAATCTGCGGTATTTTAACGTGTTCGGCGCACGGCAAGACCCGCAATCGGAATATGCGGCGGTGATTCCTAAGTTTATCACGGCGATGCTGAACAACACGCCGCCGACGATCTACGGTGATGGCATACAATCGCGGGATTTTACCTACATCGATAATGTGATTCATGGGAATCTGTTGGCGGCAGACGCGCCGGACGCACCGGGACACACGATGAACTGCGCGACGGGCGGGAGAATCACGCTATTGGCATTGGTGGATAAGATTAACGCGCAACTGGGCACGGATTTTGCGCCGACGCTGAGTGCCGAGCGCAAAGGCGATATTCTGCATTCAAGGGCGGGCACGGATAAGGCGCGGGATTTGCTGGACTTCGCGCCGATTGTGGATTTTGACACCGGGTTAGCCCGCACGATTGCGTGGTACAAAGGTTAAGGCGATAGAGGGCACGGTTTGTCGGGGGCGCGGTTTGTCGGGGGCACGATGATATGGTAGGGGGTAGGGGCACGATATATCGTGCCCCTACGAATATCGGATTTAATTTGTGTTATGAAGCGGCGCGTGTATCTGAAGCATGGTGTGGCCGCCGACCTGAAATTCATAATCCACGCGGGTTAAGTGGGTGGTGTAGCCGTGCTGGTTGAGGTGCGTGATGGTGGGGGCAAGATGAGGAGAAATTTCTCCATCCAGCCCTAAAAGCGGGAAGATGCGGACAGAAGGCGCGACACGGCATAGCTCCTTAATGGCGTGGATATGAAAATCCAGCGAGAAGTAATCCGCATATAAAAAGAGAAAGTGACCGCTTAGGGCGAGGTCGAATTGACGGTTGGCAAAGGGCAGATGGGGCAAGGCGGCGGCGACATAGCGCCCTTCCGCATTACCGAGCGAAAAATCCGCAAGGAAGCGGCGCATGGCGTCCATGCGAATCTGGCCGAGATGCTCCGGCGATGGGATGGCATCCCACACGAAGGTGTGCTGGTGCAATTTGACTTGATCAAGCATGACGGGGTAGGTTTCTTCGATACGCTGGTTGATTTGGGCGGCGGTGAAGGTATAGATGGGGTCGCAGGAAGTGACGTGTAGCCCGTGCGCGGTGGCTTCCGCATTGAAGCTGGCGGGGCCATCGCTACAGCCTAAAATGCGTTGTTGCAGGTCTGCGGGGGTGAGGTGAAACATACGGGTGTATTCTGCAAACGAGCGTCCCCAAGGCACGACGCCCTCTAATGAGACCGTCATGATAAAGCACTCCGGTTATTTTGTGGCATGATGAACGCGCCCTTTCCGCTATGGAAGACAGAGGGTTGAGTATAGCGCGAAAAAACGGGGATTGCCGTTTGTTTGTGTTGGAGATAATCATGGTTAATCATAGAGGAAGAGTCACGTAAGGGCACGGTAGAGAACAAGGTGAAAATTTAAAATGGGGGCACGAACTATTGTGTCCCTACTTAAGTGATTTACCCAACGATCTCCGCCGCCGCACGAGCGCCACTCCGATAAGCGCCATGCACCGCGCTAAACCAACCCCAGCGCGGCGAGCGGACCCGGTGCGGCGAGTTGCGAGAACGTGTATGCCATCGTCTCGGCGGAAGGCTGGCAGTCCTGCTGTAGCCACCAGATGATGGTATTGAGCAACGCCCCAGCCAGAAAATGCGCAATCAGCATCGGTTCAACCGTGATTTGTGGTGCATTCTGCCACAGGAACTGATGCCGTTCATAGGAATTGCGTGTCATGAAGTCCAGCAGATACACGATGAATCGCGCTGACCCGTGTTCGCTCAACATCGCCCGATAAAACGCCGCGTGTTCCTGAACGTGCCTGAACGCTGAATAGGATGGTGGCTTGTTGTCTATTAGTAGGGTTTCCGTGTCGGTGTTGGAGATACCCTCAGCCAGTGTGACCAGCAGAGGCTCGATACAGTCCATCAGCAGAGCATCCTTATCGGCATAATGGGCGTAGAACGTCTTGCGAGCAACACGGGCGCGGCGAGTGATGTCGGTAATGGTGATGGCATCGAATGGCATCTCGGCCACCAGCGCGATTAAGGCTTCACGCAAAAGCTGGCGGGTGCGTTCCTGCCGTGGGTCAGATTGGGTCATGGTAACACCTGTTACTTAAGTATCGCCGTGTGGTTTGAACTTTGATGCTCACACTTTATCATGAGGACAAACGAAAACGCAAATGATAAAGGTGAACCATGAGCATCCATCAAACCTACTGGCAGAATTACTTCGATACAGCAACTATCGCCCGGAGCAACGCTCTGCGGCAGGAGATGACCCTACAATCCACTGGCGTGAACATCCACATGGACGTTTACGAACAGGCGGACAAATCCGCGCCTGTGTTGATTGTCAATCACGGCGGCGGCGGTTATTCGCGCATTTTTATAGAACCGATATTGGCGATGTACGAACGCGGATACACCATCATCGCGCCCAACCAGCGCGGGCAAGGGTACTCTGAAGGCAATCGCGGTGATTTCACCGTCGGCCAATTCGTGCAGAACATTATCGATGTGACACATTGGGCGCGTGCGCGATATTCTGGTGCGTTGTTTTTGCTGGGTGGCAGTGTCGGCAGTGGATTAGTCTACAATGCCGCCACCGAAGGTGCACCCGTTGATGCCGTCATCTGCCATAACCTGTATGACTTCGGCAGTATCCACAACACCATCGCTATGTCACGCTTTGCGGCTCTGCGCCACTTTCCCGGCTACCCTGCGCTAATGGCGGCGACCATCCGCTTATTTGCCGCACTTGTGCCCGGTCTACGCCTGCCATTTCGTGCGCTGGCGAAGTTCAACGCGATGGTGGATGAGCGCGATACACGCTTCTATGACATCTGGAAGAACGATCCCCTGCCCATTAAATCGGTATCTCTGCGCTACATGCGGAGTACGTTCACCACGCCTGCCCGCATCCCGTTTGAGGCGAATACCCATCCGATTCTGGTGATTAACCCGATGCGGGATACGATGGTCAGCCCGGCAGTGACCAAACGCAATTATGATCGGCTGGGTGGGATAAAGCAGTATGTTGAAATTGATTACGGGCACTGGGCGACGGGTGAAGTGTTCGCTAACGAATATGCTGGCATTGTGGACGCCTATTTACAACAACATATCACTGAACCAGATACTACGCCACATATACAATGATCGAGGGTGAGTAGGCGCAGTTTTAACCCTTCGGCTTCACACAACGGAAATTGTACGCCATCAGGATGTTGCTACTGCGCCCTCTCGCTTACGGGCTTGTGAAGTCGCTCGAAAGCATCACTTAAGTGATTTACCCAACGATCTCCGCCGCCGCACGAGCGCCACTCCGATAAGCGCCATGCACCGCGCTAAACCAAGTGTAATCGGTGGCTTCTCCCGCCCAGAAAAGCTTATTGGCCGAAGGCGCGGCCAACTGCATTTGAGCATCCTCCGCAAGTGGTGGCGTATAGGTGTAGGCTCCAAGCGTAAAGGGATCATCGTTCCAGTGAACGAGCCGCCCATTTTTGGGCTGAAGATGCGGTTGTTTCAGTATTAGGCGCAGGCTATTTAGTGCAATCTCTACACCTTTTTCCGCACCGGCAGAAATCAATTGTCTGGCATGGTCGCCCGCCGCCCAGCCTACCAGCACCTGACCGGATGCTTCGGCGTGCCCGGCGCTACCACGCCACCAAACCGGCGGAACGCCGCGTTCATCAAAAACGCTATCAACACCTGATGGCAAGACTGGACTCTCAAAATCCAGAAAGACCTTTACGATGTCGCAGACGCCAATTGCCTCTATCGCGGATTGTTTATCGGCTGGCAGAGGTGGATCAAATGTGACTGCTCCGCTTTTCAGCACGCCTATAGGGAGGGTAATGACGGCCTTTGACGCTGTAAACTGTACGTCAGAATCCGTTACAACGCGCACATCATGGCTGTCTGCCCAGTGGATGTGTGTCACCACCTGATTGAAGCGGATGTCCAGACCTTTTGCCAGCGTAAGCGGCAGTTGGTCATACCCTGTCGGGATGCGAAAATCCTGCTGGTCAACGTGGTTATCCATCGCACGGATGAAGCGTTCAAACACTGTTTTGGCACTCCACCGGGAAGCGCGTTCAGTGTCTAGCTCTAGTAAGCGCACTTCATCCGGCCAATCACCCGGTTTAAGCCCCAGACTGAGCAGATAACTTTCCAAACTTTCCCCGTGATGCGGTTGGCGCGGGATGTCTGTGAATGAAATTTCCTCTGTGTTCTGCGAAGCTGTTTGCCGGAGCGCATGTGTTGCTATCTGATGCTGGCGGATAACCTCCCAGGTTTCCGCGCCAGTGGAATGAACCAGTTCCGCACCTAGTTCAATCGGGATGTCAGTAAAAGTGCGGTCGGTCTCAATTCGCCCGCCCACGCGATCACGGGCTTCCAGGACAATCACCCGGAGTCCGCTTGCTTGCAAGTCTTGTGCGGCCTTGAGGCCAGCAATACCAGCGCCAATGACCAATACATCACAATCCAAATTTTTCATGGCAGTCCCTTTCTTATTCTCTTGGTTGTTCAACGGTATATCAGCATAATCGTTAGCTTGTAGTGAGCCAGCTTATCGTAATGGTTGCCACTGCCCATACGTCAGCGACCGCCACAGCCACTCCATCGGGCCAAAGCGATACTGTGCCAGCCAAAACTGGCTGAAGAGAGTCTGCGCGGCGAAGATCACCAGCACGAGAACCAGCATCAAAGTCGGTAGCACCTGATCGTATAGTCCAAAGCCATAACCGTAAAACAGCGTCGTAGCAATCAGCGATTGTGACAGATAGTTCGTCAATGCCATGCGTCCGACCGGAGCAAAGAAGGTCAGCTTCTCGGCATACAGTAGCACCCACGCGGCATAGACAAAGCTCAGCAGGGGTGCGCCGATGTGAATGCCGATGCTCACCATCCACATGGTTTTCGTCTCGAAACCTGCCAGAAACAGCCCATTTCCAACAAGTGCGAACGGCAATGCCCCCTTCCAGGCACGTCGTAGAAAGGGCTGATAGCGTTCCGGCTCATCCAGTATGCCCGACCGCCCAACGACCAGCCCGACCAGAAACATCACCAGCACCATTGGAATTTGGATGTCCAGCACTATCTGTTCGCTCAGGCGGTACGCGACCAATTCCGCATAAGTACCATCTGCCAATAGTTGAACGCTTGCCGTGTCGGTCATCGCAGTCGCCGCTTCGTAGGGAACAAGGCTAAAGATAACTAATCCGGCCAGCGTAATCACACCCGCCAGCGCCAGCAAAACGCGATCCGGCCAGTTGCGCACCACCAGCAACAGCACGCCCGCCACCGCATAAAGCCGCAGGATGTCGCCATCCCATAGCAGGATGGCATGAGCAAACCCGATGACCAGCAAAACCAGCAACCGCCGCAGATAAAAGCCGATAAAGGGACGGTTCGTGGCCGCCATCCGGCGCATCTGCACCGCGAAGCCCACGCCGAACAGAAAACTGAACAGCAGATAAAACTTGGTGATGGCGAAAAACGCGATAGCGACATCCACCAATTGATCGAGTTCGCCCCCACGAGCGCCGATGGTGTCAGCACGCAAGGCGGAACTGCTGAAATCCAGCATGTTGACCAGTAACACGCCGAATAACGCGAAGCCGCGCAAAACATCCAGCGCAATGATGCGCTGTTGAACCGGAATGATTGTTGCTGTGTTCATTGATTCTCCTCTGCCGATAACAGGCAACACAAAACTATGGGCAGGCGGGTTATCCCCTGCCGACGACGGATAGATGCGATTGCGATCAAAATTTAGTTAGCCGAAAGACTCCAGCGTGCGAATTAAGGCTTCAGCGCTAGCACGGGCGGCGGCGCGATAGCGCTTATCCATGCCCACTCCCATCAGCGACTCATTGCTCATCGCCAGCGCCAGCACACTGTAGGCGACATCGCGGCAACGGGCTTCATCCGCTTGCGGATAGGCATAGGTTAAATCGTCCGTAAACATGCTGATGAGTTCCTCAAACATGACAATCAGCGTCTGTTTCGCACCCAGATAGCGGTCTTTGGCGGTCATCATCACGTCGAAGATGAGCTTATCGGTATCGTCGTAGCCAGCATCATCATCAAATAGATAATCCAGCGTGGCGACGATCATCTGCCCCTGCGGGATTTGCTCCGCATCCGCCCGTAGTTCCGCCAGATAATCCCCCGTAATGCGCTCTATCAGTGCGTTGACGACTTCCTCACGGTTGCCGATGTAGTGGCGAATGATACTGCGCGTCATACCCGCCTCTTCCGCCACCTGGTCGAGCGATGTATCCAGCCCGTACTTAACCATACAACGTGCGAAAGCGTCGAGAATTTCCGCCGTGCGTTCTTCGGTCAGGTTTTTTCGTCCCATTCCAACACCTCGATAAATTGTCAATAAAGACAATATAATAGAGCAAAAGCTATAGATTGTCAATAAAGACAATAAAAGTTGATGGTAGTAAGGTCAATGTGCCGAAACGCCCGCATCACATGACACATAATGACAAAATGATGCTTGACTCTCACATCGTGTCAGGGATTACACTGATTTTCAGCAAACAGGAGATAGCTCGCTATGCTAAAAATCGGTGATTTTTCCAGGTTGACGCACATTTCAATCCGCATGTTGCGCCACTATGACGAGATCGGCCTGCTGAAGCCCGCTCACATTGACCGTGAGACAGGCTATCGTTACTACAACGCCGCGCAACTGCCACAGTTGAACCGTATCCTTGCCTTGCAGGATTTAGGCTTCTCACTCAAGCAGATCAGCCATCTGCTGGAAAGTGAGCTGTCGCCGGAGCAACTGCGCGGGATGATCCTGCAAAAACAAGCTGAGTTGGAAGATCGTGTGCGTACCGAGCAAGAGCGATTGGCGCGGGCACGAGCGCGTCTACAGCAGATCGAGAGCGACAACAGCCGCTATGATGTCATCGTCAAGGATGTTCCGGCGCAGTGGGTGGCTTCCGTGCGCGATACGATCAGCGACCATGCCAACATCGGCTATCTGTTTGATCGCCTGATGGCGCATCTTGCGCCATCAGGCATCAATGGCCTACCGGTCGTCATCTGGCACGACGACAGCCACCCGGAAGACAACATCGACGCCGAAGCGCTGGTCTATCTGCCAGATGAAATTGCCCCTGTACCCGATGTTCGTGTGTATCAACTGCCACCGGCGACGATGGCGAGCATCGTGCATCAGGGCGCATATCAGACTCTGCCTGCTGTGTGCGATGCGCTGGTGCGCTGGCTGGATGTGGGCGGCTACCACATTGACGGCGCGAACCGCGAGCTTTACCTGCATTACAGTTCGCCGCCGCGCCAGGATGACGACAGCTACGTCACCGAAATTCAATTTCCGATAGCCCGTATTGCTGATTAAACGTTTATTGATGAGGAGAAATACAAGATGAAACTCAATGTATATGTGCTGGTAGACGATATGGACAAAGCCGCCGCGTTCTATGGGAACGTGTTCGGCGGAGCGCCCATCATGCAGACGCCGGGTTACACCGCTTTCAATCTGGATGGCGCGTTATATGGGCTGTTCAACGCCGCTAACTACCCGATGCCAGTTCAGCGCGGCAACAACTGCAC
>DAIMZF010000079.1:0-14869 GCA_036734085.1 Aggregatilineales bacterium | reverse complement strand
GCTGTGCTTATTTGAAAGAAATATAACTCACCGAAGACGCTTGGATTTTGATAGGATTGGTCGGCGGTATCCCACACTGACCAGATGAGCTTGGTATCACGGTTATTGGTGGAAGCGCCGTTCAAGTGTACCTGAAAGCCGATAGGCTCACCGGTGCTTGTATCAATCGACCAGACCGCATTTTGCAGTGGAACAGCCACTTCAACCGCGTAGCCTGTATCCGTTAACACCGTGACTACCTGTGCGCCTGCGCTTTCCCCTTGATTACCAGCGATGATAGCCTCTTGCATGGGGACATCAGCATTTAATGGCGGGAGCGTAATCTGCGCGACGCCATCCGCATAGCTTGTGCGCTCCAGGTTGCCCGTAGCGTTGATGTAAAACTCGACCGAGTCTTCATTCCAATAATCTGTACCATGCTGGCCGCTGATGATATTGTCGTCGATGACATCCGCCCAGAAGTACAGGAATTCGTCATCGGCGGCGGCGGCAAACGTGACGGACGGCAGGCCGGACTCTGCGTCATAGCCCTGCGGCACAGTCACACGCGGCACGCCTTCCCAATCATCAAAGACGCCATCCAATGTGATGTTGACCGCAACAGGCGCGTAATATGTCTCGCCATAAATGCCTATCGGCGCGATTAAACTGCTATCCTGCGGCACAACGACAGCCGCTTGTTCTTCTGGCGCACATTCTACGGCAAGGTCAAGGTAAGGCGATTCTGAATTTGCATAAGTCAGGCCATAGCCATACGGGAACAAAGGCGCTGTACAGCCTTCGGTGGGCAGATTATCAAAATCGAACGGCAATTGGTCGATGCTCCGCAACCAGGTATAAGGCAGTGTTCCGCTAAAGTCGCGCCCGCCGAACAAAACATCGGTGATGCCCGCCCCTTCTGTACCCGGTAGCCACGCCGCCACGACTGCATCCGCCTGGAGCAATTGCTCTGTGATGACCAGTGGACGGCCTGAAAGCACAATCACGACTAAGCGTTCGCTCTGCGCGGCGACACGTTGTAACATCGCGTTATCCGTCCGCGACAAACTCAGCGTTTGATTATCACCAAACCATTCCGCATAGGGTAATTCACCGACCACCACGACGCCCACATCCGCAATCACCGGATTACCGTCATCGTCGGTGACGACATCAAAGCGCCCGGTGCGGTTATATACAACGCGGGTGTCTTCGCTGGTCGCCTCCTGGAAGGCTTGCAGGATGGTCGTGCCCGGTGTGAAGCTATTGCCGGATGTCCCCTGCCATTCAATCGTCCAACCGCCGGATTGCATCCCTAAATCGTGCGCGCCATCCCCCGCGATGAAGATCATCGGTGTGTCTGTCGCAAGTGGCAGGGTGTCTTGCTCGTTTTTGAGTAAGACGAGCGTCTGCGCGACGGCTTCACGCGCCAGTGCGCGGTGTTCGTCGGAGCCGAATACGTCCAGCAAATCACTATCGCCATAAGGGTTTTCAAACAGGCCAATCTCGAACTTAACGCGCAGGATGTTGGACACAGCCTCGTCGATGCGCGCCATGCTCACATCCCCGTTTGCTACGGCTTCCAGCAAGGTGGATGTAAACAGTTCGTAATCATAAGGCACCATGTTCATATCAATGCCTGCGTTGGTAGACACAACAACGGCTGTATAGTAATCTGGCGGAATCACGTTGATGGCTTCCCAGTCGGAGACGATAAAGCCCTCAAAGCCCAGTTCGCCGCGTAACACATCCTGGATCAGGTATTCTTGCGCGTGCATCGGCAGGTCGTCCCAACTGGAATAGGACACCATAATGCTACGCGCTCCGGCCTCTATCGCATCCAGATACGGTGCGAGGTGAATTTCACGCAGGGCGGCTTCATCAATATCTGTGGAGCCACGATCGATATTATTGGGGCCAAACGGAGATGTACCCCACACTGCCCCGCCATCCCCTACATAATGCTTAGGGGTTGCCAGCCCGGTGTGTAAATCCGCGAGGTCATCGCCTTGAAGCCCACGCATAAACGCCACCGCCAGTTCTGTGACAAGCGCGGTGTTTTCCGCATAGCCTTCATAGGTGCGCCCCCATCGAATATCGCGGGGCACGGCCAAAACCGGCGCGTAATTCCAGTAAATACCTGTCGCAATCATCTCTAAGGCGGTCACACGGCCGATTTGCTCCACTAAATCCGCATTACCTGCCGCACCCAAGCCGATGTTATGCGGGAAGATGACCGCGCCACGCACGTTATTATGCCCGTGAACCGCGTCCACGCCGTAGATAAGCGGGATGTTGAGCCGCGTGGCTAAGGCCGCATCCTGAAATTCCGTGACCATCGCCAGCCATGCTTCGGGCGTGTTGGGGCGCGGGTAGCCCCCGCCCCCACTCAGTAGGCCGCCGATGAAATAAGTGGTTACGTCTTGCGCTGTGATGCTGTTTTTCTCAATCAGCGTCATCTGGCCGACTTTTTCCTCAATCGTCATGCGGTCGAGTAAATCCGCGACGCGCTCCTCAATGGGTAAATCCGGGTTGAGGTAGGGTAAAACATCGGCGCTGTCTTGGGCGTTCAGGACGAAGCTCGTGCTTAACAGCATCAGCAAGAGCATAGCGAGGATGAGGCGAAAAAAGGGATGGGTGTGTTTCATAAAAAAACGCTTCCTTGTGTATTTATCAAATAAATTTAAGGTTTGGGCATTGGTTATTCATCATGCCCAAACCATCAATCATTATTTATCTGGTGGTATTACGTCAGGCCAAAGCCGAAGGGAAATAGCGGCGGTTGTGCATCTGCTTTAAGGCGGCTAAGGGGCAGTTGATCCAGCGTGCGCGGCCAGGTGTGGTTCAGTTTTCCCGTAAACGGCACAGCACCCAATAGCACATCGGTGATGCCCGCGCCTTCCGTGCCGGGCAACCATGCCGCCACAAAACCATCTGCCAGTTCGATTTGCTCCGTGATGATTAGCGGACGGCCTGACAATAAAACCACAATCAGGCGGTCACACTGGGCGCGGGTTTTTTCAATCGCGGCGATGTCTTCCGGTGAGAGGACGAGGCCGCTATTGTCGCCGAAGCCTTCTGCATAGGGGTCTTCGCCCACCACCACCACACCCACTTCCGCACGGGTGTTAAAGTCCGCAGTTGCGCTGTAAAGCACCGCCCCATCGGGCAATTCCGCCTGGAGCGCGTTAAGCACACTCGTCCCGGTGGTGATGTCGCCCATGCCGCCCTGCCAGTCAATCGTCCAGCCGCCGCACTGCATCCCGATGTTATCCGCGCCGCGCCCGGCCAGCAGAACTTTTTCAACAGACCGGGATAAAGGCAGGGCGTTGTTCTGGTTCTTGAGCAACACCAGCGACTTCTGCACGGCTTCCCGCGCAACGGCGCGATGTGCCGCAGACCCTACTTCATCTAACAAGGCTTCATCGCTGATGGGGTTATCGAACAGGCCGAGCCATAGCTTAACGCGCAGGATACGCGCTACCGCATCATCAATGCGCTCCATCAGGACATCCCCGTTTTCTACCGCCTGGGTTAATGTGGTGATGAATAAGCGGAAGTCGAAGGGAACCATGTTCATATCCACCCCTGCATTAATGGAAGCCACAACACAGGTGTAGTAGTCGCTGTCAATCTGGTTAATCGCCATCCAATCGGAGACGATGAAGCCCTCAAAGCCATATTCGCCCTTCAGTACATCGGTGATGAGGTACTTATGGGCGTGCATCTTTTCCCCATTCCAGCTAGAAAAAGAAGTCATGATGTTTTGTGCGCCCGCTTTGATGGCCTCCACATAAGGTTGCAGATGCACCCGGCGCAGGGTTTCTTCATCAAACTGGGCATCGCCTTGATCAATACTGAAGCCGTCGTTGGCCGCCTGCCAGTTGCCATGAATCCATTCGTAACTGCGCGTTGTCCCCCAGCTTGTGCCGCCATCCGCCACAAAATGCTTGATGGAGGCCAAAACAGGCGGGGTTGCTTCCTGCAATCCACGCGCATAGGCCACGCCTAACGTCTGCACAAGCGACGTATCTTCGCTGAAGCCTTCATAAGCACGCCCCCAGCGAATATCCTGTGGCACAGAGACAGCCGGTGCGAAGTTCCAATGAACGCTGGTCGCCAAAAGCTCCCGCGCTGTTATCTGCGCGACACGCCTCACCAGGTCGGCATCGTGGGTTGCGCCTAAGCTGACGTTATGCGGGAAAATGGTTGCATCTTTGACGTTGTTATGCCCATGCACAGCATCCGAGCCATAAATCAACGGGATGCTGTGGCGGGTCTTCAACGCGGCTTGCTGGTATGCCACCACCATCTGCCGCCATGTTGCCGGTGTGTTGGGGTCTGGGTTGCCCCCGCCCCCACTCAGCACAGAGCCGATAGCGTAGTCGGTCACATCCTGCGGCGTGATGCTGTTTTTTTCGACCTGTGTCATCTGACCAATTTTTTCCGCAAGGGTCATCTGTGCTAACAATTGATGCACACGCTCATCAATTGATGTGGCCTGTAGGTTAAGTTGTGTTTGCATCGTCGCTCCTGTTTTATTCGGTGGATTATTTATCCACACCCGTTATCACGATACCTTGAATAAATACCCGTTGTGCCATGAAGAAAATCGCCAATGGAAGCGCCATCGAGATGATGGCCGCCGCCAGAATCAGATTCGGCTCTGAGCTATACAGGCCGTTAAATTCGGTCAGGCCGACGGTAATCGGGTTTTGGTTGCGGCTCCCTGCCAGGTAAATCAACGGGCCGAAGAAGTCGTTCCATGCAAAGAAGAAGTGGAACAGGGCGACAGCCGTCAGCGCGGGTACGGCTTGGGGCAGGATGACAGAGATAAGCGTGCGGAAGGGGCCAGCGCCATCAATATAGGCGGCTTCTTCCATCTCACGCGGGATAGTCAGGAAGTATTGACGCAGTAAAAACACATTGTAAGCGTTACCAAACATCTGCGGCACAATCAACGGGAGCCAAGTGCCGCCCCACCCCATCACATTGACGAAAAAGGCATAAGTAGGCACAAGCGTCACGGCGGGCGGTAGGATGATGGTCGAGATGAGGATAATAAACAGGATATTTTTACCCGGAAAACGGAAACGTGCGAAGCCGTAAGCCGTTAACGAGGAAGCAATCAACGTGCCGAACATCGTCACAAGCGCATAAGTGAGCGTGTTCCCCAGCAACCGCGCAAAGCGGATGGCGTTCCATGCACGCGAATAATTCTCCCATTGAACGTCAAGCTCGCGCAAAGGCTCTAGCTGTCGCCAGTTGCCCTCCCACACAATCGGCTCGGCTTCCAGGTTATCCGGGTCAAGAAATGTGCTGGACTGCCGTCCCGGTTGGTACAGGACTAAATCACGCTCGCCGTCCGCCAATGGGACGGTATAAATGCCTAGCTCTCGCCCTTCGTAGGACACAGTGAGCGTGGACATGGGCAAAATCGGCGCTCTGGAATCCGATGCCTGGGCGGGTGTCTTGAGGGACGTAATGCCTCCATAAGCCAAAGGCATCAGATAGATGGAGAGTAAAATTGTGGCGATTAAAGTAATGCCGAACTGATTGAGCAAGTTACGGCGACGACGGGCAACCCTGACATCCAGCACTTCAAATCGTCGTGGCGCGTGCGCGTCCGCTTTGCGTAGTGATGTTGTGCTTGCCATTAGTTACGCTCCCCTGAATAATACACCCAATAACGGGCACTGATGAACAAGGCGAGTGTAATCATCAAGCCGATAATAAATATCAGCCATGCGAGCGCCGCACCGTAGCCCATGTTCTGGAATGTGAAGGCTTGTTTATAAAAATGCACCATAAAGAAACGTGTCGTGCCTTCCGGGTAGCCGCTTCCGTTATTCAACACCCAGGGGACGATGAAATACTGGAGCAACCCCACCACGCTTAAGATGAGGTTATAAAAAATAACCGGAGACACCATCGGCAAGGTGATATTCAGCAGGCGACGTGTCCAGCCAGCACCATCGATCTTTGATGCGTCATAAAGCTCTGTCGGTACGCCCTGCAAAGCGGAAAGATTAATGAGGATGGCGTTACCGATGCCCCATATGCCGATGAACGTATACGAGATATAGATGAGATTGGGGTTATCGAACCAGCGTAGGCCATTCGCCCCTAACGCATTAATGCCTATCGCGTCCAGCCCACGATTCACCCAGCCTGTTTGGGCATTAAGCACCTGCGACCAGATGATAATGGCGGCGATGAGTGGCACCATCGTCGGCGCATAAAATAGCGTGCGAAAGAAGTTGCGCCCCATCAGATGCTCCGAGTTGAGCAAAACAGCCAGCATAAACGCTGTTGCCATGCCAATCGGCAAGGAGATGATAGCAAACTTGAAGGTCACACCGAGCGTAATCCATGTATTGGGGTCTTCAAACAGCATCCGCCGCCAGTTATCCAACCCGACAAACCGTGCTTGATCCGGCGCGGATAAGGTAAAGCTGAATGCAGAAAAACCCAGTGAAGCAATCATGGGTATCAGGTTAAACAACAAAAAGCCAATCAGCCATGGGCTGATGAAAAGAAGCCCCCACTTTGCCTCTCGCTTTTGCATGGGTGACATATGCGTAATCTGCCGGAACAGACCACCCGGACGCTTTTTCCCTGCTTGTAAATTCGCGTTCACCGCCATCGCATTGTTCCTTACTCAGCTACTTGTTTGGGTCAGGAAGTGGCAGGCCGGGTGTGCCGACCTGCCAATCTTTGCATTTAATTAGCGCGAAGCGGCGTTGAAGATAGCTTGCAAATCCGCACGGAGCACTTCCAGCTCGGCTTCAATGTCAAGATCTCCGCTTTGTAGTATGAGGTTCCATGTTTCTGCATAACGGTCACTTGATTCAAGGAAGCTGGGCATCCCTTCTTCGTGGTTCGGGTTGTCCGGGAAGGAAAGTGATTGCAGTGCGACATCCCAGTTGATGTCACGCCCGGTCATGCCGATACCTTCTTCAAAACGATCGAAGAAGCCGTCTTGCAGGCTGATACGTGCAGGCAGGCCGCCGTAGATACGGGTCAGTTCATCTGCGTTTTCACCTAGCATGTAGGTCAACACGGAGAAAGCGGCTTCCGGGTTGCGGCTACTTGCCATAATGCCAAAGGTATCCGCGTGGAGCTTTGCTGTCACTTCTCCATTGTGGGAAGGAATAGCCGCTAAATCCCATTCCACACCGGCGGCGTCCAATGAGCCAGTGCCCCAGCCCATGTACCAAAGGTGGATAGTGTGCATCGCAAGATTGCCACTGTCGAACCAGTTGCCACTGCCGCCGCCCATGATGTCACTATTGCGGTAGACGCCATTGGGATAGAAGTAGTCTACCCACATCGCATCGTAAATCCATTCCGCGCCTTCCAGCCAGATGTCAGAAATTTGGGCGTTGCCTTCTTCGTCAACAAAGTTGCTCGCGCCGAATAAGGTCAGTTCACCGCGCATATCGGTATAGCCTGTACCATAACCAAATTGCACGATGCTATCAGTGTCGAATCCGTCCATCGTGGCGTCGTTGCCGTCGATGTCTACCGTCAGGTACATCGCTAGATCGCGTAGGGTGTCCATGTTCCATTCACGCTCTTCGCCATTCCAGTCGATGTAAGGTTCGCCGTAGTTAGCGGGGGGGTAAGGCGCACCCGCTTCGTCAAATATATCCTTGTTGTACATCATGAAGTACGGGAACACGGCGAACGGTAATCCAAGCTGACCTTCACCTTCAACAAAGTAGAAATCAACCAAGGCCGGGTCGAAGTCAGAAAGGTCATAGCTAGTTGCTTCGATGAGGGGGTCAAGGTCTAACCAGACACCCTGGAAGGAAGCCCGCCCACGAATGCCCATTGGCCCGACGATGTCTGGCGCGTTGCCAGCCGCGATTTGGGTGTTCAACACATCATAAGCCTGTGCATTGTCTACGACTTCCAGCACAAGCTCAATCTCATTTTGTGAACTATTGAATTCCGCGACGAAGGCTTCTTGCAAGGTAATAACCGGGCCGTCAGTGCCCGCGCCCAAGCCAACGAACCAGCGAATCTGTACGCGGCTCTGTGCGTTGACTACCGAGAATGATAGAACAAGTAAAATACCGAGTAAAAGTAAAGAAAAGGCTTTGGTACGCATTTTTTTCTCCTTAGGCAAATAACCAAATTTCTTAGTTTGATGTATCGTTAAGTCTGGTTGAGATGGTTGTCATCTTATGTCAGTAGAGCCTCCTTAAAATGCTATGTTCAAAATCCGTCTTTGAGAGCGCTCTCAATATGGCTAAAAAAACACGCGCCCCGCGTGCGCTCTCTCAGAAAAAATGATTATCGCAAAGCACCACAGCTTTTACGAACAATCAATTCAACTGGCAAAATAGTACTTCGTGTCATGGGGGACTCGGTATTAATCATGTCCACCAAAGTACGAACAGCGATGCTCCCGGTCTGTGCTACAGGTTGGCGGATGGTCGTCAGGGCTGGCATGGCGTTACTGGCCGCCGGGAAGTCATCATAGCCTACAACCGCGATGTCATCCGGGACGTTTAGCCCGGCTTCCTGTATCGCCTGCATCGCGCCTAGCGCCATAGAATCCGAGCCAGCGAAAACGGCATCGGGCTTAAGTGGCAACAGGCGGTTCATCATGTTAACGCCACCCTGAAAAGTAAAGTCGCCCTCGACAATCAAGGCCGGGTCAACGGGAATATGGCGCTCTTTAAACGCTTGCAAAAAGCCGTTCAGACGGTCTTCCCCCACGCCGGTATTAAGCTCCGGCGCGATGCAGGCAATCCGTTTATACCCCGTGCGGATGAGATGACTCGCGGCCATGTACGCCCCTGCCACATTATCCACATCCACAAAGCTGACGCCTGCATCTTTAGGCGCACGCCCCACCATCACAAACGGAATTCCCCGTTTTTGCAGGATAGGCACGTAGGGGTCATCAATGGAAGAAGAGGTCAAAATTAACCCATCAATTAAGCCACTGTTGATAATCTGGTTAAATTTGGCGCGTTCTTCGGCGCTGTTTTCGAAGATGAACAACGTCAGCACGTAGTCAAGCTGGTTGCACTCGTGCGAGATGCCGCTTGTCAACTTGGGGTAATACGGGTCGATGAATAAATCCGACGCGCCGACCAGGGGTTGAAACAGACCAATAATATTAGACCGATTAGACACTAATGACCGTGCGGCGCGGTTCGGCTCGTAGCCGGTTTCATCAATCACTTGCTGTACACGTTGACGAACTTCCGCACGAATATTAGGATGCCCATTGACCACCCGCGAAACCGTCGCGCGTGAGACACCGGCTAATTCTGCAATACTTTCTAAAGTCAGTCGTTTCATGATTAATCAGTCAAAAATAATAAATAAATTGAGAGCGCTCTCTTTATATATCTAATTTAGAGCAAAAAGCACGTTAAAAACAGTGGCAAATGTCATTTTTAAAGTGATGTTTCCCAATTCTGATGAGAACGCTCTCAATTATGAATGATAGATTAACCAGTCTGTGCGGATTTGTCAAGTCGAATCACGCCACAAAAACACGCTCATACAAAGATGGCTTGTTATGGATTGTTCAAAGCTAGTGTAGAACGCACAGGCGAATGATCTGATGCGCCATGATCCGGCCACACAACGGAGTCCACACTTATAAAGGCATCATTATGCCAAACATAATCCAGCCGGAGCAAAGAAGGAAAAGGTCTAAAACTAAAGTTAGGGAACGTGTAACCAATGCCATTGCCAGCCGCCCGGTAGCTATCTGTATAACGTTCTGCCAGTTGGTGATATTCGTAGAAGATTTCGGTCATATTGAAGTCCCCTAGAATAATGAGTGGGGCGCTTTCATTGTCCGTGCGTCGCAGGATATCCTCGACTACCAGCCGATGTGACTCATCATCATAGCCGGATTCCCAGGCGAGGGGCGGCCACGGATGCGTGTTGTAAATGACGATCCGCGTGCCGTTGAAGTCCACTTCCACCCGTTGATGACCGAGCGTATAGGGGATGTCGGGATATTCCCAGTATTCATCATCCAGGATGGGAAAACGACTTAAAATGCCCTGCCCTTTGAACTCATCATCTAACTGCGCGTGAAGCGCCTGATAGGGATAAATCTCGGATAATTCCGCAAGGTACAAAGTTGTTTCTACATTCAATTCCTGAATGGCGACGATATCGGCATCAGCAGAGCGTATAGCTTCCACCAAACCTTCATGTGTGGCTTTGATGTTGAACGTCATCACCGTGAGGCGGGGTAAATCCTGTGGTACATCCGGATTGCGCGGCATAAGGTAGGGATAGTAAACCCATAAAAATACCGCGACCAACAGCCCGCCCATAACAGCAAAAGGCCATGCACGTAGCCCTAAGGTTAATAGCCACATAGGAAGCGATAACCACAGGCCAAGTACAAACAGGGTTTTGACTAACTCTACGATGGAGCGATTAGCATTTACAAACAGGTAAAAAACCAGCCCTATAAGCATCAGGCTAAAATAAGCCCCACAAATTGCAAGAAGCGCAAATTTACCTGCCCTGAATATTCCAGCCATACTTATTTTCCTGATTTGAAGATGAGTAGATAAAAAGTTCAAGAATTTTTTAGCGTTATACATTCTCAAGAAAAGCCAGAGATTTTTCTGAGGATGGGATAATTTCTAAAACTTTGAACTGCTCCCTATTATATGTTATTTTATCCCGCTTGCCCGTTTCATGATTTTTGCGCCTTAATGCAAGGTGACTCCGCATGAGGATTGAGCTTAAAGTCCTTGTGCCCTGCATAATTTTAAAATTGTGGTATGGTATTGGATGACCTTAAAATAACCTGATAATTGTTGCCGGGCTTTAGCCAAAAGCCTGCAAAACATTGTACAGAGTCTCGTATTTTTCCTGACATCCAGCCATGTAATCATTGGCTTAACCTTGCCGTAAAATTGTGACCAGACCGATGCTGAAAGCCGTTAACCAACGCCCACAGGATTTACGCCTGGTCGTCATCCAGGCGGATAAATTGCACCAAACACCCCTACCCGCGCTGAAGTCTTTAAAACAGCGTGATATTACGCTGGGGCGCTGGCGGATACGCTTCTGCATCATCGGTGAGAGCCATCAGGTGCAGGTCTGGCGGGATAGCGCGCTCCAGTTTGTGGAAATGCTGGCCTGCGTGGATGTGCCGCCGTCGCAATGCACGCACCATCACCCCTTTGATGTGCTGAATTCACACCTATATCAGATGCCATCCTATCAGATACAGGTGGATTTTTGCACACAACCGCGCCCGGTTCCGCATTGTGATGGCGCATTACGCTTTGCTTTTCCAATTTCCAACGGGGTGCTACCCATCACAGAGGTACGCTGGTGGGCGGATGTTGAGCATCTGCACTGGTGGACGTTGCACACTTACCCCCAGCGACAAACCATAACCTACGTTTATTCACAATCTAGCCTTACGCTAAAGATTGATTGATCATCAGACACAAAGGGGAACCTAACTATGCTACTTAACCAGATTTCTGCGGCGCTCTTATGGACGACTTTAGCCGTCGTTGTGTCGCAATCCGTGAGCTTTCTTGTGATGTGGGGGCTGGGGCTAACACCCAAGCGCCTTGTGCATGAAATTGAAGACGTGCAAAACCCGGCAGTCGGCGCGATGTTCTTTGTCATTTCGCTGGCTGTGGCGCTTTACATCGGCATATTTTTTAGCTCCGGCTATAGTGAGGAAACAACGTTCGGGCGGTCTGCATTGTGGTTTGCGACAGGCTTGCTGGTGGCGCACATCTACCTGATCTTGACGTTGATTATCGCCCACCGCCTGATGGACAGACAAGACAATGAGAACGTCTACCAATATCTACGGCGCGAACTCATCGAGGAGCAGAATATTTCATTGGCGCTGTTCTTAGGTGGCCTGACCATCACACCCTTTATCGCCGTTGTATTTCAGATTATCTAGGGGGAATCAATGGCAACACAATTACAATGTCAAAGCTGTGGCGCTCCGCTAGAAGTTGAGAACCAGTTCGTGCGCTCCGTAACGTGCCGTTTTTGTGGCTCGGCCTATATCGTCAGTGGGGATAGCACGTTGGATGCCAACGGTCAGGGCACAAGTTTAGCCAACTACCCTTCCCGTGTGACGATTGGCTCTAAAGGCAAAATCAAAGGGCGGAGCTTCCGCGTGTTGGGGCGCATCCGTTACACCTATGATGAAGGCTTCTGGGATGAATGGCAGATTATGTGGGACGACGACGCCCCGCCCTCCTGGTTGGAAGAAGACGAAGGTTACTGGACGTTGTTCGACAAAATGCGCGTGCGCGGCGAAGTCGCCGCCTACGATGACATCCGTGTAGGTAAAAGTGTGACCGTCAACGGGATGCAGGTATTCATCACGGAACGCAGGCAAGCCCGCGTGATGGGTAGCGAAGGCCAGTTTAGCGCCGTGATGCCTATTCAGGGGCAGTTTGGGTACGCGACGGGCAACGCGGGTGGGCAGATTATCAGCGTCAACTTCTGGGAAGATGAAATCGAGGTTTCTCGTGGGGAAGAAGTGACGTTGAGCGAATTGGTGTTAGGGTAGGCAACCGATGTTAAACACAATCCTCTCCAAACATTCATGCCCTAAATGCGGCGCTCCGCTAGAGATTCATAACGCCAACACACAGACGATTGTCTGTGGTAGCTGTCAGTCCTATATCGCGGTCGGCTCACAAACGCCCACCGAACTCGCGGGTCAAGCCCGGTTCACGCCCGGAACCCCCATAGCAATCGGCGCGAAGATGATGCTGGACGGCACGAACTTCTTCGTGTTAGGCCATGTGCAGTATGAAGGCTGGGATCCTAACGATAGAAGTGACCGTTGGAAGTGGGACGAATATTTACTCGGTGGCGATGATGGGCGGATGGTGTGGCTAAGCTATGATGAAAAAGGCTTTGGCCTGTTCACCAAACAACGCCTGACGGGTGAATTTAACATCCTTAAATCGAGAGTTATCCCGACGCGGGACGGCACAAAAGCCGCTGTGAGCGAACGTTACCCGGCGAAAATCGTCGGCGCACGCGGGGAGCTAACATGGCTGGCAAAACCGGGTGACGAGATTTATATGGCGGAAGGCGCGGGCGGCGGTAAGCGTTACAGCGTGCAACAATCCGACCAGGAACTGGAGATTTACGAAGGCCGGGCCATTGATACGCTCGATGTTGCTCGGGCGTTGGGGGATGAAGCGTGGATAAAGCGTATCAAAGGGAAAAAGTCGCGTCAGCAATTGGCGGGGTTAGCGGCGGCGTTGTGTATCGTCTTCGCCGCGATTAGCCTTCTGATGGCCGCATTTTTTAATAGCTTTGGGGAACGAGTCCTACAGGAAAGATTTCAGGTTGATGTGACACAACAGCTTTTTTCCTATGATGTAGAGCTTGACCAGATTAACCGTCCGTCGATTGTGTCGCTGAATACATCCCCGTTGCGGGTGAATTCCTTTGCGGATTTTGATGTCAGCGTGACATCGCCCAACGGCGTGACGACCTTCTTGTTTGAAAAATCATTGTGGCACGAAACAGGCCGCGATTCCGATGGGCCATGGACGGATACATCCTACCGTGCAAGCAATATGTTTGTGCCCACAGTGGCCGGGGTTCATACGCTGGAAATCATGCTAGACCCTTCCAGCACCGCTACCCTGCCCTTGCAGATGACGCTGACAGTGCGCCGTAACCATGTGACCCCGCTATGGCTGGTGGTGTACGCGGTGGTGATTGGCGCTATCGGCGGCATTGCGCTCTTTAAAGCGATTGTATAAGGTACAACACCATGAAAAAGCTGATTGTTATTCTCTTGCTTTGCTTCTTGCTCACCGGCGGGCTTGTCGCCGCGACTTATGCCAGCTATAACGGCTATGGTCTGGTGGCGGCGGGGGGCGACCCTAGCGCCCGCACCGGCAGTCTGGGTGGGCCAATCATCTTAGGGGGTGGGCCGGGAAGCGGCAAATAACCCCTGTGACGGACGAGACCCAAACATCAGACGTTCAACCTATCAGCACGACAGACCGTAGCATTCTCATTTTCTCCGTGCTGATAACGTCCATCTGTGCGCTGACCTATGAACTGGTGGTCGGCACGCTATCCAGCTATTTACTAGGCAACAGCGTTACGCAATTTTCCGTGACGATTGGCTTTTTTCTGTTTGCGATGGGCATAGGCTCGTTGTTATCCCGGCAGATAAAAGCGAACGAGCTACGCTGGTTTATCATCATTGAATTGCTGACGGGCGCGTTCGGTGGTATTTCCGCCGTTGTGTTATATACCGTCTTTGCGTATTCCGATGTGCATTATTACATCGCCATGATTGCGCTGTCGTGCGCTATTGGCATCTGTGTCGGGCTGGAAGTCCCCCTGCTGACGCGCATTGTCGCCCACCACGAAGCACTCAGCAAAGCCTTAGCGCATGTGCTTTCGGTGGATTATCTGGGTGCGCTGGTGGCGTCCTTAGCGTTCCCGTTGTTGTTCCTGCCGTTGCTGGGCGTCACGCTGACGGCGTTCATCATGGGCATGTTAAACGTGGCCGTAGCGTGTGCGCTGATGTGGCGCTTCCATAACAGGCTGTCACGTCGCTGGTCGCGGCGGCTTATCGTGCTGTGCGCTGTGGTGACTTTGGGCATGGTGGGCGGCACGTTTTCCTCTGGGGAATTGGTCAACTTTCTGGAGCGCCAACTCTACGAAAACGAAATCGTCTACACGGAGCAAACCCCCTATCAACGGATTGTCATTACCCGTTCCGGTGCGGATACACGCCTGTTCCTGGATGGCAACTTACAGTTCAGCAGTCGGGATGAACACCGCTACCACGAGATGCTGGTGCATCCGGCCATGAACGCCGCCCGTGTGCGCGATACCGTGCTGGTGCTGGGCGGGGGGGATGGCC
>DAIMZF010000078.1:0-14954 GCA_036734085.1 Aggregatilineales bacterium | reverse complement strand
GGTCTATGGCGTGGAAGGTGCGCTGAAGTTCTGTCACCGGGCGGCCTATCGCCTGCGTGACGACCCGGAAGAAGGCGTCCGGCGTGACCCGGCTGGAGCAGGACGCCAGCACCAGCACGCCGCCCCCGTTGACCAGTTGCCCCGCCAGGCGTGCCAGCCGTCCGTAGGCGGCTAGGGCGCGGTCTACCTCCTGCGCGCGTTTGGCGAATGAGGGCGCATCCACGATGACCACATCAAAGCGCCGTCCGTCGCTGGCAAGCTGGCGCATAATGTCGAAGGCGTCGCCCGCCTGGATGCTGTGGGCGCACGCGCTCACCTGCGGATTTTGGTTATTCAGCGCGAAGTTATGGCGGGCGGCCTGCAATGCTGGATCGCTGATGTCTACACTCAGCACGGATTTTGCGCCCCCTGCCGCCGCCGCAACGGAAAAGCCGCCACTGTAGGCGAACACGTCCAGCACATCCGCGCCCTGGCTTAAGTCCCGCACGGCGGCGCGGTTGTCGCGCTGGTCGAAGAAGAAGCCGGTTTTGTGGCCGTGTATCACATCCGCGCTGAACGTCAGGCCGTTCTCCTGGAATATGACTGCGTCGGTGGTGTGCGCTATGCCATCTATTCGATGGCCGTCGTCGGATAGATGACTTTTGTATAGGATGTGCCCGTCTGTCAGGCCGTAGGTGTGCGCTTCCTCTTCCGCCAATTGACGACTGAGCCGCAACACCAGCCGTTCCGCCGGATGCAGGCTATAGAGCGCCGTCAACACGTCCGGCAGATGGGGCAACCATGCCGCGCTATACAGCTTGAGCACCAGCGTCTGCGCGTAACGATCCAGAATGAGGCCGGGCAAGCCGTCATTTTCGCCGTGTATCATGCGGTAGCCATTGGTTTGTGTGGCTTCCAGCCCGGCCCGAAGCGCAAACGCGGCCTGCATTTTCGCCCGGTAAAAGTCCGCATTGATGGGTGTGGGCGTGCCTGCTTGCAGAACCTTCACCCGAATCACGGAATCCGGGTCATACAGCCCCACCGCCAGAAAGCGATTCTTGCTGTCGAAAATGACGGCCAGTTGGCCGGGTTGCCCCTCACGATTTTGTTTGATGATGCTTTGCTCGAAGACCCAGGGATGCCCGTCACGCAGGGCGCGTTCCGCATGTTTGTGTACTTCAAGGCGCAGGCGGGAGTCGCGCAGGTGGGAGTCCGCGACGGCGCGCAGAGGGTCTAAGCCGTTAAATTGGGGCGTCATGCGTCCCCTTCAGCGTTGATGTAAACATCGGCGGTAAAGCGCGGCGTGCAAATCGCTAAAAAGATTAAATCTGCCGTGCCGGTGTTGGTGATGCGCTGGCGGCACATCGGCGGGATGACAACCACATCCCCCGCCTTGACGAGCGTCGGCGGCAGGTCGCCCACTTCCATCAGCCCTTCGCCGGAGGTGATGACGTAGCGTTCCAGCGTATCACGGAGCTTGTGCCATTGGGTAGTGACGCCCGGCGTCACGCGGGCTTGCGCGATGGACATAACCGGGTCGTTATCATCGTTTAGCTGTTCGTTGATGTAGCATCGTTCGTCGGTGTAGTATTCTTTTTGTGGGTCTAGGTGGTAAATCGCCTCTGGCATGGGGGGAGTCCTTATCGGGTTGTAAAAAAGTCATTTGTTATGCGTCGGGGCATGGGCTGGTTAATGCGCCATACCCCGACATGGGTCATGTTAATGCTTAGTACGTCTAGCGCGTTTGTAATGGCAGGTAATTTTTGGCGTCCATCAGGTAAGCGACGGGCGCGGGCGCGGAACTGCTGGCCGCTACGTCGATTTGATAGCTGATGTAGCCACAAACATCACTGGTATCGTTGTAAGCGCGGTTAAACGCCACCAGATTCACATGCTCGTAGTCATTAATCTGCATTGTGCCGCGTGCGCCCAGCGCGAAGACTTCCGCCGCGCCGCCGCGTATGCCAACGCCGTAGAGTTCCATATTGCCGTTGCCGCCAGTCACGGAGAAATCATACACGCCGTTGGGCAGTTCCACGACATAATAATTTGCGGCGAGTTCCTGAATACCGTTGCCAGTGAACGTCCATGCGCCCGGCGCGGTGATGACATTTTCCACCCAGACGGTAGATTGTTCACTGAAGCTGGGCGCAAGCGCATAATCGCGCACTACATTCTGGACATGATGCCGCGCCACTGCGTTCGGCACTGTGTCGCCATAAGCGGCCAGTGTGCGCTCTAGCGGAACCCAGTAATCCGTCTGGCCGATGTTCTCCCACAGTTCCATAAGAATGTTGTCGCCGTGTACGTCGATAATGGATTGGATGAACAGCCAAGTGCTATACATCATCACGCCACCGAGCGGGTCGGCTTCTCCCACCGCGCCGAAGCAGATTTCCGGGTAGGTGAAGGCATTGGTCACATAGCCAGTCGCATCTTCAAAGGGCGGGAGCGTGATTGTCTCCATGTAGGTAGAAGTCGCCTCGTAGTACCAGCGCATCGGCTCTATGGCGGTATAACCGAATTGTACGATGTGATGGAACTCATGCGCGAGCGTGGCGTTTAACAGGCGTTCAACTTCCGCCGGAGACCCACCGATGCTATAAGCGCGGTCAATTACCATATAGCCCGGAACGGCTTGTTCCTGGATGCCCGGCGCGTTGGGGTTATCGCCGGAGGGGAATTCCGGCGATGCGAAGCCCAATTCCGTACCAGCGCCGCCGTCTAACAAGTCCGTGATATAGACATCATAACGGGCGTCGCCGCCGCGCTTGCCATCCGGCACGGGGGCGGGCCAGCCGAACTGGTTAATCTGCACTTCATAGACTTCTTCCATGATGCGTGCGACATCCTGTACGAACGCTTCTGTGGGGGCGTCCGCGCCTTCTAACGTATAGTGGATGACAAAATGCTCAGTTTCAACCCTCAGGGGCGTGCCGGAAAGTTGTACACGGCTGAGGTTATCCACTGTTTGCGCGTCGGCTACAACGATGGTTAGCTCGTAGTCGCCGCTTGTGCCGCCCCAATTGGTCACGATGACGGTATAGGTTGCGTCTTCTTCCGCGATGTAGAATGCTTCGGAGTCAGTAACCCCGAAATCGCGGTCATCATTGTACGCCACAATTTCGCCGCTTGCATCCTGGATAACGACGATGGTATCCAGGCCGCCACCGCCCCGTGCTTCTGCGGTTGCGATGATGCCTTGCCCGACTTCTAGCGCGATGGGGTAAGTGCCATCAGCGACATCATCCCCCATATAGCCTGTAAAAGACTGTGTGGAGAAGATAACGGCGGCGGGGGCTTCTGGCGGGGTAATCTGCCCGATGTCGCCTGTGCCTAGTGTGATTGTGATGCGGTAATCCCCGGCGGTTCCCGGCCAATTGGTAATGGCGACTTCATATGTGCCGGTCTGGGGAACAACGTAAGTGATGAGTGAATTTAAATCTGTCGGGGAAATGTCGTCATTCTCCGCGACGTTTTCCCCACTGGCATCACTCAGGAACAGGTAAGTGTCGAGGTTGCCGCTTGTGGCTTCCGCAAAGATGGTCACCGTCTGCCCCTGCACAAACTCGACAGGGTAAATATCACCGGAGCTATCATCGCTCACAAAGCCTTCAAATGTCAGGGTTTCGACATCCGCGCTTTGGGCACTAAAGCCGCCTGTTACTGGGCTGGTCTCTATGATGAGCCGATAATCGCCGCCTGTGCCGCGAATATTGGTCAGCAGGACGGTCACAATTTGGTCGGTTGTGGCAGTATAGACGATGCGTGAATTGAGGTTATCAAACGCGATGTCGTCGTTTTCATCCAAGATGTTCTGATTGTTGTCAAATAGCACCAGATAAGTATCGAGATTGCCGCTTGTGGCTTCTGCATTGATGGTGATGGTCTGCCCGGCGGCCAGCGTCACGGCGATGGTGAAATCCGGCAGGTCATCGGCGATTGTGCCCGTGTATTCATCGCGGGTTTGTGCCTGCACGCCCGCCGTAATCAATAGTAATAGGGCGAATATCAGTGCGGATAAAATGTGACGCTTAATCAAGATGTTTTCTCCTAAGGTTAAATGATGGTTGACGCTTACACCATTTTCGCATGATGTTTACCACTTGGCAATTAAGCTTTAACTACGTCACAATAGAGTCAGATAACTGCCATCCTCTGCTGGATGTCGTAGCGACAGCATGAGATAATGCGCCGTTTAAGTGCTATCACATCAACGCACACTAACGCGCACAGGACGACATCCGCCGTATACTTAAATAAAAACGGGAGAAACTGCCATGTTAAATATCAAACAACGCCCAGATACCGCCATTGTGGAGGACATCCGCCGGATTATTCAAAATTACCCGCCCGCCGTCAACGACCGCCGCAAGATTCATTACACGGTGCAGGGGGGTGTCGTCACGTTAAGCGGCTATGTGCGCTCATATCCGACGTATGCGTATATTTGCGACAATATCGCGCAGATGCCCGGCGTTGTGTCCTTAAATGCCGATAGATTCTACAACGATGAGGGGATGCGGTGGGAGGTCGGCGGCGTCGTGCCGACAGGCGTGCAAGTCCGCGTGGAATATGGCGTGGTGATTTTAACGGGCGCGCTACCAGAATCCGCAAATGTGGCGGATGTGGTGCGTCAGGTGGGGTTGGTTGCGGGTGTGCATCGGGTGTTGACGGCCTTTGTGGGGTAGGCGACTGCACGGTGAATCAAAACAGGGCGACCATATGGCCGCCCTGTCCATGCTTCTGGAAAAGATTTAGGCGCTGGGATCGACTTGTTCTGCATCTTCTAATGCAGAACCAACGGTACCGAGAATGTCACCAACTTGCTCACCCAGGAAGGTCAGAACCAAGATAACGGCGACAGCGATGAGTACGAGGATAAGCGCGTACTCTACTAAACCTTGTCCTTCTTCGTATTGACTGTGAAGCATGATTATGTCTCCTTAAATGATGCTTTATGATATGTGCTGGTATTGACCAGCGATGAATACAATATATCACGGGTTGGAATTTATTGTCAAACGTTTTCATCTTAATTTTCGAAAACCTTAACATTTGCATTGAGGCGCACGCGAAAAATTCATGCTTTATTTACGTTTTTAACAATAATCCTGACAAAAGAATTGAAAATACCGTAATTTTGTATAAAGACAAAAAGGGAAATTTACTATCATGGTTTTTAATCGCTTAAATCTGTGCTGGGAGGGATGCCGTTTAAATGTGCGGCTAATACCTCTAGTACGCTTCGGGCGGGCGCAGGGCTGATGTCATGTTCCGCCAGGAGCTTGCCTAAGGCGTAACTATCGTTCAGGTTAATGGCGTAGATGGCGGTGAGCGCGTGTTCGGTCGGATCCTGGAGCAAATAGCGGAATTCGGTCTGGGCGTGGTATTGCACAGTCTTTAGCACAGTTTCCAGGGATTGCACGCGCCCGTCAATCTTGGCTGTGATGCCTTGCCGCGCCGCAGTGGAAAGGCCGTGCGCGTCCGCCTGACTTAACGCCGCAGTGCTGAGTTGGTCAGTGGTGGCTATCCAGTCGATTAACTTCCCGTAAGGGCGGATGGGGCGCTGACCGCGTAGGGTCATCACGACAGCCTGCCATAATATCTTAAACATGGGTGTTTGTCCTTTGCGCCAATTAACACCTGCCATTTTAACGGGGATTACCGCCGCACAACAGACAAAAACCGCGCTTTCTGGGGTATCATCAAGGACGTTATCCACAACGAAGGAGCAAACAACCACTATGAACCCTATCCGATGGGGCATCCTCAGCACCGGCGGGATTGCCCATAAAATGGCGCAGACTTTACAAGCCACACCTGATGCACAACTGGTCGCTGTGGGGTCACGGACGGCGGAATCTGCGGAAGCGTTTGGCGCACAGTATGATATTCCGCGCCGCTATGCGGATTATGAAGCCCTGGCGCAAGACCCGGACATTGACGTTATCTACGTGGCGACACCCCACACCTTTCATCATGCCAATACTCTGCTGTGTCTGGAAAACGGCAAGCATGTTCTGTGCGAAAAAGCGTTCAGCATTAACGCGAACCAGGCGCAGGCGATGGTCGATACGGCGCGGGCGAATAAGCTGTTTTTAATGGAAGCGATGTGGACGCGCTTTCTGCCTGCGATTGTGCAGGTTAAGGACTGGCTGAACGAAGGCGTCATCGGCACGCCGACCATGCTCCGCGCAAACTTTTGCGTCAACCTGCCCTATGACCCGCAAGGCCGCATCTATGACCCGTCCATTGGCGGCGGCGCTCTGCTGGATGTAGGGATTTATCCGGTGTCGTTTGCGGTGATGGCCTTCGGCCTGCCGGACTCGGTGCAGAGTGTGGTACAGATGGGCGCGACAGGCGTTGATGAATACGAAGCCATGCACTTTCGTTATGACGATGGCCGTATCGCGGCGCTCACGGCGGGGGTGCGCTTCCATGCACCGCGCACGGCGGTTATCTCCGGCATGGACGGCTTCATCAAAATTCATGCCAACTGGCACGGCGCGGAGCGCGTCACGCTGGAACTGAACGACCAACCCCCGCAGACACTCGACCTGCCGCACGCGCTCAACGGCTTTGAGTATCAGGTGGCGGAAGTCAATGCTTGCATCCGTGCTGGTAAACTGGAAAGTGACCGGATGCCTTTAGATGAAACAGTGGCGATTATGCGCCTGAATGACACCCTGCGGCATGAGTGGGGGTTGTATTATCCGGAGGAGGCTCCCGCAGAGTCTTAATCAATAGGGAGGGGGCGTTTGCTGGATGGCCTGCCCGCCGTCGGATTTTGTTGTCATGCGTATGGGTAACAAAACGCACTGGTAAACGCGCTATACGGTACGCCACAATGGAAGATTATAGCGTTACGGATTCATCCGTTTTTGAGCAAAAAGGACTATAAAAATGACTTTCACGAAACAAGATGCATTAGACTATCACCGCATGGGGCGGCCCGGCAAAATACAGGTTGTGCCCACCAAACCCCTGACCACACAGTTACATCTTTCGCTGGCTTATTCGCCGGGTGTTGCGGAAGCCGTGCTGGAGATTGACCGCGACCCGATGCAAGCCTTTGAACTGACCGCACGCGCTAATCTGGTGGCGGTGGTGTCCAATGGCACGGCGATTCTCGGATTAGGCGATTTAGGGCCGTTGGCCTCTAAGCCTGTAATGGAAGGCAAGGGCGTATTATTCAAACGCTTTGCGGATATTGACGTGTTCGATATTGAGATTGACGCCCAAACGCCGGAGGAAATTATCGCGGCGGTGAAGGCAATCGCGCCGACCTTCGGCGGCATCAACCTGGAGGACATCAAAGCGCCGGACGCCTTCGAGGTGGAAGAACGCCTGAAAGCCGAGTTGGATATTCCGGTCTTCCACGATGACCAGCACGGCACGGCCATTATCTCCGGCGCGGCGCTGATTAATGCCTGCCGCGTCACTGGCAAAAAGATGGAAGACCTTAAGATTGTGGTCAACGGTGCGGGCGCAAGCGCCATCGCTACCGCGAAATTCTACTTTTTGCTGGGCGTTACGCCGCAAAACCTGCTGATGGTGGACTCTAAGGGCGTCATCTACGCCGGGCGCACAGCAGGCATGAACAAGTATAAAGAACAGTTCGCGGTGGAGACAGACGCCCGCACGCTGGCGGATGCGATGGTCGGCGCGGATATGGTGCTGGGCTTGTCTGTCGCTGGCTCCATCACGCAGGAGATGGTCAGCACCATGACGGATGAGCCGTTCGTGTTTGTGCTGGCTAACCCGACGCCGGAAATTATGCCGGAATTAGCGTTGGAAACCCGCCCGAAGGCCATCATCGGCACAGGCCGGAGCGATTACCCCAACCAAATCAACAATGTGTTAGGCTTCCCGTTTTTGTTTCGTGGGGCGCTGGACGTACACGCCACAAGCATCAATGAGGAGATGAAGCTGGCGGCGGCACATGCGCTGGCAAACCTGGCGTTGGAAGATGTGCCGGATAGTGTTCTTTCCGCTTATGGGCTAAAGCAACTCAAATTCGGGCGCGATTACCTCATCCCCAAGCCGCTAGACCCGCGTGTGTTGTTGTGGGTGTCTCCGGCGGTGGCGCAGGCCGCGATGGATAGTGGCGTCGCCCGTAAGCAGATTGATATTGATGCCTACAAACACGCGCTTATCGCCCGGCAAGGCGAAGGCCAGTTGCTCCGCAGTACGCTCATCAGCAAGGCCAAAATGGGCGGGCGTGATGACGGCAAGCTCCAGCGTGTGGTATATGGGGAAGGCGAACACCCCAAGATTTTGCGGGCGGCGCATCAGGTCTATACGGAAGGCATCGCCCACCCGATTCTGCTGGCGGAACAAGCCACAGTCGATGCTATGATTGCCGAACTGGGGCTGGACTTCACGCCGACGGTGATCGAGCCACGCGCCCAACACCGGGCGGATTTTGTGGACGCCTACTTAAAAATGCGCGAACGAAAAGGCATCAGCCGGGCACGGGCGGAAAGCCTCATTAATGGGCGCACCCATTACGGCCTGATGATGGTCAAGACGGGTGAGGCGGACGCTTTCATCAGTGGCCTGACGCACGAATACCCGGACATCCTGCGGCCTTCGTTGCAGGTCTTCGGTACGCGGGAAAAAGCCGGACAAGTGGCGGGCGTATACCTGATGATTGTGCGGGGACGGGTGTTTATCTTCACAGATACAACCGTCAACATTGAACCATCGGCGGAGTCTTTAGCAAGAATCGCCATCCTTGCCAATGACTTCGCAAAAACGCTGGATATTCAGCCGCGTGTGGCGATGTTGTCGTTCTCCAATTTTGGCAGTACGCCGCATCCGTTTAGCCAACGGGCGCGGGATGCAGTCGATATTGTGTTGGAAAGCCGCCCGGACATCAACATTGATGGTGAGATGCAGGCCGATACTGCGGTCGTGGAGTCCATCATTGACGAGCGTTATCCCTTCAGCCGGGTGAAAGATGCGAATGTGTTGGTCTTCCCGGATTTAGGCTCTGCCAATATCGCGTATAAGCTGTTGGCACGCCTGACAGATGCAGAGGCCATCGGGCCGATTCTGCTGGGGGTGGGTGCGCCGGTGCATGTGTTACAGGCCGGTGACGAAGTGGACGACATCGTGACCATGACCGCCGTCGCCGTCATGGACGCGCAGGGGCGTTAAGCCTGTATGATGTGGGGTGGCTTCGTGCGTGCCGCCCCACTGATTTTATAATTCCCCTCACCTCTGCTTGACCGAACATGATACGATAGACTTTGTTCATCTGTTATACGGATAAATTGGGGGCTTGCACCATGCAACATATCGCGGGGAATGTCTTCGGCGTTTATAACTACTTTGGCTTTCTCAATATGTATGTCATCGACACTGGCGCGGGGCTGGTGTTGGTGGATACTGGAATCGGGCAGGCGTCAATCAATAAGCTGGAAAAAGGGCTGAAGGCCAACAACTTCACGCTGACTGATATTCGCTCTATCCTCATCACACATTTTCATAGTGACCATATCGGCGGGTTAAGCATCCTGCAAGAGCGCACAGGGGCGACGACCTACGCCCATCATCTGGACGCGCCCTATATTCGCGGTGATGTGCCGCCCCTTTACGCCGATGCGAACACATTACGCGGCATCTCTAAGCGTATGTATCGGTCATTGCCGCAGGCATTACCGCCGGGCAGGGTGGATGTAGAACTGAAAGACGGCGAAAAGCTGAACCGGGTGTTGCCCGGCTTGCAAGTGGTGCATCTGCCCGGCCACAGTCCCGGCCAGGTAGGGTATTACATCCCGGAGTCGCACATCCTCATCGGCGGGGATGTGATGCTTAGCACGCCCTTCGGCCTGCGGATGCCGCTACGCGCACCGTCATCGGATTGGGACGCGGCCAAAGAGTCGATACGCAAAGTTGCGGAAATGGATATTCTGGTGCTGTGTTTGGGGCATGGCCGCCCGCGATTAGGCAATGCCGATATTCCGGTTGAGAAGCTCGTCAAAAAATTAACCTGATGTCCGTCACCCTCCACGAATTTCTGATTTTAGTCGGCGTGTTGCTGGTGCTGAGTTTGTTTTCCAGCAAGATAGCGGCGCGTTTCGGCGTGCCGTCGCTGTTGCTGTTTGTGGGCATAGGGGTACTCATCGGCAGTGAAGGGTTGGGCGGCATCGCGTTTGATAGCCCGCGCCTGACGCAAGACATCGGCATTGTCGCGCTTATCTTCATCCTGTTTTCCGGTGGTCTGGATACGGACTGGCAAGACATCCGCCCGGTGTTTAAAGAGGGCGTTCTGCTATCCACCATTGGCGTAGCATTAACCGCGTTAGCGGTGGGCGTATTTGCCCATCTTGCTTTGGGGTTCACGTTGGCGGGTGGCATCATGCTCGGCGCGATTATGTCGTCCACCGATGCGGCGGCGGTCTTTTCCGTATTGCGCGGTAAATCCATCAACCTGAAGGGCAAACTCGCCGCCGTGCTGGAACTTGAATCCGGCAGTAATGACCCTATGGCTATCTTCCTGACGTTGGGCATGATTAGCCTGATTGTATCGCCCGCCGCGCAGGTGATAGACCTGATTCCGCGCCTGTTTTATCAGATGGGTGTCGGCTTTGGCATGGGGTATTTGTTGGGGCGGCTGGCGCTGGAGATGATTAACCGTATCCGCCTGGAATATGACGGCCTGTACCCGGTGCTGACCATCAGCTTTGTGCTGTTCCTGTATGGCATTACCACCGCGATAGACGGTAACGGCTTTTTGGCGGTGTATGTGGGCGCAGTGGTGCTGTCCGAAAGTGATTTTGTCCACAAGAACAGTCTGGTCAACTTCCACGATGGGCTGGCGTGGCTGGTGCAGATTGCGATGTTTTTGGTGCTGGGGTTGCAGGTGTTCCCGTCCAGCCTGCTGGTGATCGCCCCACAGGGCATTGTGATTGCTGTTTTCCTGATTTTTGTGGCGCGTCCATTGGGCGTGTTTGTCGCTTTGTGGCTGACGAAAATGACCAACCGCGAAAAAGTGTTTATCTCGTGGGTGGGCTTGCGCGGAGCCGCGCCGATTATCCTGGCAACGTTTCCATTATTGGCCGGTGTGGAGACAGCAACGCCCGTCTTTGAACTGGTCTTCTTCGTGGTGCTGACTTCTGTTTTGTTGCAGGGCACACTCTTAGTCCCGGTGGCGAAGTGGCTCCAACTGTATGACCGTAACGCCAAGCGGCAATCGCTCCTGGCGCAGATTGTACAGGGCAAGGCGCTACGCAATAACATCATGGAAGTGATTGTGCCGCCCTATGCCGGGGTTGTCGGAAAATCCGTCATTGACCTGCATCTATCGCGCACCACATTAATTGTCCTCATCAGCCGCCGCGAAGATGTCATCGTGCCGAACGGCAACACCGTTATTGAGGCGGATGACCATGTGCTGGTTCTGGTGGATGCTGGCAAGCAGGATGAAATCCGCGAATTGTTCCTGAGCCGTGCGACGGATTAGTAGATAGTTGCCGGACTGCGGTAAATGTGCCATATTTAAGCTATTCACTTTTCTTATGTTATAATCGCATGTGTTAAGGCACTCACACTTGCGCGGGGATGTGTATGTCCGAAATTATCAGCTTGCGGGACTACTTAGAGCATATTGATGAATTGCTGGATGAACGGCGCTACGAAGAAGCGGTGTTCCACTGCCAGCATCTCCTCCAGCAACGCCCCAAAGACATTGGCGCTTATCGCCGCTTAGGGCGCGCGCTTTTGTTACGTGATAAATGGGAAGAAGCGGCGGAGGTGTTGCGGCGTGTGCTGAGTGTTGCCCCCGACGACCAACGGGCACACTTAGGCTTAAGCCGTGTATACCACCATAGCAAAAATCCGCCTTCAGCCATCTGGCACATGGAACGCGCATGGGAGCATGAACCCGGCAATGCCACCCTCAGCGATGAACTGCGCGAGATGTACTTTGTGCATCGTAAAGCGGAGGACGTGCGCCTACAGTTGACGGTGGGTGCGGCGGCGCGGCAATATGCCAAAAGCGGCATGTACGATCAGGCCATCAGCTTGCTGAATAGTACCCTGCGGCAGGCGCGTGACCGCTTTGATTTACGCTTGTTGCTGGCGCGGGTTCAGCGTGATGGCGGCTACGCGATTGATGCCGCAGAGACCGCCCTCAAGATTATCGCCGTGTTGCCGGATTGCGTGGAAGCCAACGCCATCTTAGCGGAACTATGGCTCAAGGAAGAACGTCCCTCAGACGCGCAACGTTACCTCAGCAGAATTGAAATGGTAGACCCCTACCTGGCGGTACGGCTGGTTACCGGGCGCGATGATTTGCAGGAATTTGATGTGTCGTTGGGCGACTACCAGCGCGCCGCATCGCGTCAGCTTTCTCAGGCAGACCCGGACTGGTTGAGCGACATTGGCGACGCCCCGACGCAGGATGTCGGGCCATCCTTTGATGAAATAGAGGCGGACGACGACTTCTTCGATGTATTCGCGGAAGACGAACAGGACGCGCCGAAGTCCGCAACGCCGCCACCTGCCAGAAAAGCACAGTCCGGCCTATTGTCTTCCGCCTTTTCCCCAGACCCGGAAGAAGAATTGCCCGCACCCACAGCCAGCGATTCTGACGACGACTGGCTGAGTAGCGTAGGCGGTGATAGTGATGCGTGGGCGCGGAGCATCCCGACAGACGGCTTAACCGGCGAACTGGACTCGCTGATGGCCGACATCGACGCGCCGACCGAGAGTAGCATTAACATCAATCGCAAAGCGACCGGCTTAACCGGGTTGCTCTCCATGCTGGATGAAGACGAAGACGGTCAATCTACCTCAGAGCCGGATTTTGAAGCCATCTTCGGCAATATGCCCGACGTTGACACGCCGCCGGGCTTTGCCATGTTTGAAGACGACGACACATCCGATGACGACGACGACATCTTCCCGGAAGAAGACCCGATGGCATGGTTGACGGGCGGCGGTGACGAAACCTCATTCGATGAGGAAGACCAACCGACAGCGCCCATCGACTCGGCAGACCCGATGGCGTGGTTGCGCGAAAGCGGCGTGGAAGTTGACGACGACGCCCGAGTGCTTAGCCTCACCGAGATGGCGTATCAGGATGACGACCCGCTAGACTTCAGCGCCGATGTTCAGCACGACCCGCACGCCTGGCTGAAGAATAGCGGCATTGAAGTTGAAGACGATGAAGTCGTAGCGGATGATGACGATATTCTGCCTACCGACGACCCGCTTTCGTGGCTCCCGGATGATTTAGTGGCCGAAGACGGCGTCGATGCAGACGATGAAGACGAACTAGGCTCCTTCTTTGAAGAAATTGGTATGCAGGCATCAGCGAGTGCGCCGGACTTCAGCGATGATGAATTGTTGGATGAAATGCTGGCGATGGAAGACTTATTTGCCGAAGAGAGCGCCGCGTCGAAATCTGCGGAAGACGGCGGGCTGTTTGCCACAGAGGATGATAATGATATGTCTGACCGTGACGCAGATGATTTTAGCTGGCTGGATGGCTCCGACGATGAGGCATCGGAGGACGATTTTTTAGCAGACGATGACTTATTCGCCACCGATGAGTCCAGTGAGGAAGAATACGCACAAGAGGCGGTCTTCTCTTTAGAAGCGGACGAAGAACCCGAATCGCCGGAAGATTTGCTGATTGAAGAAGGCGAAGAACTGAGCGATTACGAGCAGGCCGACCTGGAAGCGGAGATTATTCCCGGCCCGTTGATGCAAGAGGGTTTGCCACCGCTTGAGGAATTTGAAGCCACACTCGCGCAGTCGCAGGATGAATACGCGACGGATGATGACGTGTTCACAGACGATGCCTCCGATGAGCAGTCATGGCATGATGAGTCCTCATATGAAGACTCCGAGCCGGAGTATGCACAAGAGGCGGCTTTCGCCTTACAGCCGGATGAAGCACCGGAATCAGCCGAAGACTTCTTCATTGAAGAGGATGAAGAACTGACTGCTTATGAACTGGCCGACCTGGAAGCGGAGATTATTCCCGGCCCGTTGATGCAAGACGGCCTGCCGCCGCTTGAGGAATTTGAAGCCGCGATTGAGTCCGTTGAGGATGCCGAACCGGACGATGACTTATTCATGTTCGAGCCGGAAGAAGACGCCGAGCCAGAAGGGGAAGAAACCCCGTATTGGCTGATGAATGACGAAGAAACATTCGACTTTGGCGAAGATGACGAGGACGGCGAAGACGCGCCGGACTGGTTGGACGACGTGACCGCCGAAGATACCGATGGGCTGGAACTGGACAAACTCACGGCGGAAGCTCCGGCGGATTGGCTGGCGAGCATCGCGGATGATGCCAGCGCCGCGACGACTGCGCCGGACACCACCGAAGATGACTTCAATTTTGATGCTGATGAAGACGCGGAAGAATTTGAAGAAGATGACTTTGATGAGTTCAGCTTTGATGATCCGGACTCGTCCGCTATCGGCGTGGAGGAAGACTTCTCCTGGTTGACGGTGCTTCAGGAGCCGGAGCCAGAAGAAGAGCCAGAGCCGGAAGAAGAACCCATCCTTGAGCTAGAAGCGGAAGACGAAGACGACGCCGAAGAAGAAATCGACTTCAGCTTGTTTGACATGGAAGACGAAGACGAGGAAGACTCCGAGCCAGTGCCGGATTGGTTAGCGGATGCCGCGCCCCAGGTTGAGGAAGCGGAAGAAGACGAAATCGACTTCAGCTTGTTTGACATGGAAGACGAAGACGAGGAAAGCTCCGAGCCAGTGCCGGATTGGTTGTCAGACGCCGCACCGCAAGTCGAGGAAGCTGAAGAAGAAATGGACTTCAGCTTGTTTGACATGGAAGACGAAGACGAGGAAGACTCCGAGCCAGTGCCGGATTGGTTAGCGGACGCCGCGCCGCAAGTCGAGGAAGCCGAAGAAGAAATCGACTTCGGTCTGTTTGACGTGGAAGACGAAGACGAGGAAGACTCCGAGCCAGTGCCGGATTGGTTAGCGGACGC
>DAIMZF010000077.1:0-15012 GCA_036734085.1 Aggregatilineales bacterium | reverse complement strand
GCCAGCACCTTAAGATCGGCACAGGGTTTAATATGGTCACCGACTCAATGGATTTATGGCGTCTTTGCAGATGACGTGCCTGTTGTGGGCAGTTGCACCCAACCGACCCGGTTGTTCCTGAGTGCCGTCGCTTATGTTGTTCCTGGCATGGGGACGAACGCGCTCCGCGATATGCCCGGCCTGACTGCATCAGGAAGCCGAGTAATTACCCAAATCCCGGAAAATGGCGTTGTGCGTCTATTGGATGGCCCGCGCTGTGCGAGTAGCTATCAATGGTGGTTGGTGGATTATAACGGCACAATAGGCTGGACGCCGGAAGGTGACGGTAATGCAATTTACTGGCTAGCCCAACGCTAAAATTCCGCTTGCTTGGGGCGGTATTGCACCGCCTCTGCCACATGGTTGACCTCCATGAGTTCGCTCTGGGCAAGGTCGGCAATCGTCCGACTGAGTTTAAGCACACGATGATACGATCGGGCGCTTAATTGCATCCGCCGGGCGGAAAGTTCCAGCAGTTGTTGCGCCTCCGGCTTGAGCTTGCATAAAGTTTGTATATGCCCGGTGTTCATGTCGGAATTGGTGTGTATGCCGGGACTATCTTTAAACCGTTCTGCCTGAAGCTGACGAGCCGCCTCCACCCGTGCGCGGATGGCTGACGATGGCTCGGCGCGGTTGGTACTCATCAATTTATCGTAGTCCACACGCGGCACATCAACATGAATATCAATCCGGTCTAGCAATGGGCCGGAAAGCCGCGCCTGATAGCGTTGAATCATCGTTGGCGTGCAGGTACATGCGCGGAGTGAATCACCATAATGCCCACATGGGCAGGGGTTCCGCGCCGCGATAAGCAGAAAATTAGCAGGGTAGGTGACGCTCCCTTTGGCACGCCCGATGGTCACGATTTTGTCTTCGATGGGTTGCCGCAGGACTTCCAGCACTTTAGGCGCATATTCTACAATTTCATCCAGAAACAACACCCCGCGATGAGCCAGGCTAATCTCTCCGGGTTTGGGGATGTTGCCACCGCCGACTAACCCCGCTTGCGAGATGGTGTGATGCGGTGCGCGAAATGGACGTGTACGGATAAGGCCATCGCCCCCCAGTAAATCCGCAACGGAATAAACCCGCGTGACTTCTAATGCTTCCTCCAACACCAACGACGGCAGAATGCCCGGCATTGCGCGTGCCATCAGGCTTTTACCTGTGCCGGGAACACCTGTCATGATGAGGTTATGTCCCCCTGCCGCCGCAATCTCCAGCGCCCGCTTGACGTGTTCCTGACCTTTCACGTCGGAAAAATCTGTGATGTTGGGTGGTAATTCGGCAGGAGAGGCGGTATCCGGTGGGTTGATACGTGGGTTGATGCGATTCATGCCGTAAAAATGCTCCACCAGCCCGCCCAGTGTTGTCACCGGAATAACGTCTAATCCAGTGATGAGCGCCGCTTCTGCCGCGTCTATGGCTGGAACATAGACCGTATGAAAGCCTTCTTGTTGCGCGGTATACACCATCGGCAATATGCCCTTGATGTGTCGCACAGAGCCATCAAGCGATAGCTCGCCTAAAAACATCGCGCCGTCAAGTTTATCCAACGGCAATTGGTCGGTAGCGGCTAAAATACCTACCGCAATGGCTAAATCATAGGCTGTACTATGCTTGGGCAAATCCGCCGGGAAGAGGTTGACGACATAGCCTTTATTGGGGAATTGCAAGCCACTGTTCTTGATGGCGGCACGTACACGCTCACGGCTTTCGCGCACGGCGGAATCCGGCAGGCCGACGAGCGAGAAAGAGGGCAGTTGGGCACGGGGGTTAAAATCTGCTTGCACTTCAATCACGCAACCTTCTAGCCCTACCACCGCACATGCCCGAACTATGGCTAACATTGTTTGTCCTTTGTGTCTTAATGCCAATCGTTAACGTTCATGAGTATGATAAAAATATGGCGATAGTGCAAGTAACGTAGGGCGTTCGCACTTGGCATAAAAATCATCGCTTGTATATAATGACCGTAAGATACACCCTCTGGATGTATGACAAGGTGAACCCCTGTAAAAAATGAACACACAATCTTTAGGCCATTTTCTGAGAGACACCCGTCAAAATTTAGGCTTATCTTTAGATGATGCTGTAGCGGATTTGCACATCCGCCGGGCGGTGTTGGAGTCCTTTGAGGCCGGTATCTTTGAAATCCCGGAAGCGTCGGAAGTTCAAGTGCGGGGCTTCATCCGCAATTATGCCCGCTTCTTGTACCTCAATGAAGATAACATCATCGGGCATTATGAGGCGTCTTTAGTGCAAAGCCAAAAGTCCGCCCGCCGCCGTCAGGAGCGCCGTTATTCTCGTCAGCAACGCACTCCCAGCACATGGGCAGAGCGTGTGACGCCCGGTGTGCCGAACATCCGCCCACCCAAAGCCGCGCCGATGGCAAGCCGCGCTCAGCGCCCGCGCCAACAGTCAAGCGGGATGATGATTATGATGGCGGGCATGATGATAGGCGCGGCCACATTAACCGGGACATTCTTCCTGATTTTGTATTTGTTGTATCAGTTGTTTCCGCCCCCGCCGGAGCAAGCACCAGACCGATTACTGGTTGCGCCAGGTGGTTCACCCACCCCCTACTCGTCACTTCTGGTCTTAACGCCCGGCCCATCATCCCTACAGCCCGGTGTGCCGACTGTCGGCGTTGCGGTGACGTTGGAAGGCGTGCGTAATGGATGGATTCAAGTCACGATTGACGGACGCGCATTAGCGGCTCGGCCTATCGCCACAGGTGAACGGGTTGAATATGTCGCTAACCGTGAAGTCGTTGTAGACACATCCGACGCGGAGACATTCACCGTTGCTTATAACGGGCAGGACATGGGCGCAATGGGCAACACAGGGGAGGGGGTGCGATTGGTCTTCACGCGGGAAGGCTTCGCGGTAGATGCTAATGCACAGTTGCAGTTAGTCGGCGCGCCGCCCCCACAACAGGCGCTGATTGCGCCAGTTGTGACACCCCCGCCCGGCCTGGATTATGTCTCTCGGTTTGATGCCCCGCTCAGTTCCCGCCTGGCAGAAATTAAAGTTAATCGGCCTTTGACCGTGTTTTTCTACGACGTGACGAACAGCATTTTGCTGGCAAATGTGGATATGGAAAAGCAAATGCCGGTTGTGTCCGCCGTCAAGGGGCCGATATTGATGTACTTCTTCGACGTGGTAGACCCCACTGTCTGGAATAGCATCCCGGTGGAACTGTGGAATGTACGGAATATAAACGAAGTGCCGGACTTTTATCGGGCGCAATGGCAACAACACCGCGACATCCTGCGCGACTTATACCGCATGATTGTTGTGAGCGATAACATCTCCACCGGGAATGCGCTCCGCTATGCTTATGACTACTACCAACCACCCGGCTTAAATCCCATCCAGGCCTTTAACCATTGGTCAATGGAGGTTGTCGGCATGTCGGCGGAATCCGGGATGCGCCAGTGGGACGAAGGCGGCACGAATAACCCGGCCTGGATAGAAGAACGCTTTAATAGCCGTACAACCCCTATCTATAACGTACCGCGTTACTACAACAATACGTATTCCGCGTTGGATTTAGCCCGTTTTTATACCTGGCTATATACCGAAGCAGACCGCAGTGTGTATCAGCGTTCAATTGATGTGATGTCCGTTGTGGAGCGTTATCCAGGCTTTTTGGAAGATACCGCGTTCCGTGTAGCTGGCATACCTGTTAGTAAAGATGGCTATGTGGGGCCAGGGGATCGCAACAACGCTCGTGATGAATACCTGACGGCAGATGCTGGGCTGATCCTCGTCGGGGATCGAGCTTTCGTCGTCGTGACGATGGGCGTCAACGCGGGGGATAAAATGCCAGACATTTATCTGGAATTTCAACGCGCTATTAACCAGGAACGTAACTTGCTTTTCTGGCCGCCTGGTGTGAGCTTCGTAGGATGGGTGCGTGGTACGGATGGCCCGTATGCTGGTCGCAATATCAGTGTGGAGGGGGCTAACTTCGTGTTGGATTATCTGACGGCTATTGGTCAAAGGCCGGAACAAAACCGGGACTTGGAGGCTATGCGCCTGTACTTTGAAGAAGCACGGACGGTATGGCTCTCTTTCTTCCCGAATGATGACGTGCCAAGTTCCCGTACAGCAGAGCAATCGCGCGTGATTGCCGCCCGCTATGGGGGCAGTGGCGAAAACCTGTATGATATTGCGCTGGAACTGGGTTATGTACGTCCGCGTGCCGGGCAATAGAGAACGGATTGAAACACTAATGACAGACAATGTGTGTTATGTTCACGCGGAAGATTGGCAGAGCATCGGCTTTTTGCCTGTAGAGAAAATCCATGCGGGTGAAGCATGGCTGGACGAAGCCCGTAAAGATGCGTCACTGTTACCCTTTTCGGTTAATCTTGATAGGGCTGTGCCTGTAGAGGTTATAGAGGCGGCTTTATCACCTTACCTCACCCGCGCCGACCAACTGCTGACAGGTTACGCAAATGATTTGCAGGTTGTTGCGGATGGCTTCGCTTATTATGATGACGACTTTGGCGCGGTCTATGGCATTGCCTCCGGTGGGATGGTTAAAGAACTTTACTTCGCCAATATGTTTTGCGACTGTGGCAAGGACTTCCGCACGGTGATGCAAGCCGTCGAAGCCTTCGGGCAAGCCCACCAGCTAGTGATGTTCGACTGGGAACTGCTGATGTTGGTGGATTTGCGTCAGCCCGGCGCGATACAAGCCTATTATGATGAGATGTAAAACAACACAACCGGGCACAATTATCTGTGCCCGGTTGTAAATTGCGTATAGTCAGTAACACAATCAAGCTCACCTGCTAGACAACACAATTTAATCCAGCAAGCCGAGTTCGCTCAATGTGTCGATGGCGACCTGCGGTAACAGTACATTGTCTACCGTATGGATGACGCCATTCGTAGCGAAACGATCAGCCGTAGTTACCCGTGCGGAATCGTTCAGTGTAATCCGTGTGCCACTCACATCAACAGTAAAGACTTCTACCGTGTCATCGCTGGCTAAAATTGTACCCACCTGCTGACCGTTCAACGTGCGAACGGCACTTGCCGGAAATGCGCCCTCAACCACATGATAGGCTAAAATCTGCCGCAAAAGTTCGGGGTAGGCCAGCGCATCTTCTAAGCGGATGCCCAATGTATTAAACGCGATAGTAAATGCGCTATTGGTGGGAGCAAGGAGTGTCAGTTCAACATCCGGGTTATTGAGTAAATCCAGATAGTCCGGCGCGACTTCCTGCAAAATCAATTCCAGGGTGGAGTAGCGGCTGTCACTAACCACGCGGCCAGCAATGGTCAGGCGGTCAGCGAAAGAGGCAACCGTGACAATCTCGGTCTGTGGTTCTGTGGGGTAGTCTTCCAACCCTGTAACGGTCAGACGGTCACCATCGGCGGCGATGGGGGCGGGAGGGATAGCGGCAGGTTCCGGGATGGCGGCGGCGGGTGGTTGCCCGCTTAAGGCTTCTAATTGGGGCTGAATTGTGAACGGAAATATCATATCCGATAAGGTATGAACAAAACCGTTGCTAGCCTGCTGATTCAGCGGATTGATAATCCGCACGACATCATTCAGCCGAATGACAACACCGGAAACGTTCACCCTTACTCGCGCTTCGGAGAGTGTATCTAACGCGCCGCCATTAAACGCGATAATTTGTGCAGTGTTAAGCGCCTGCGGCGATACATGATAGAGCAGGAGTTCGGTCACGATTTCTGGGTCGGCTAACAGTGTGTCTAAATCCGTGCCGAAGAACGCCGCTAAATTACGGAATGCCTGATTAGTCGGTGCGAACAGGGTTAATTCGCCGGGATTACTTAATGTTTCCAGCACAATGGGGTCTGCGATGCTCACGGCCTGTAGTAGAAGGCTGTAATTGCTGTTGTTGCTGACAATCTCTGCGATGCTGGGTGGGGTCGTCTGAGCATTAGCTGGGAGGATGACGAGGCTCATCAATAACATGACAAACGACAGTATGAAGCGTTTCATCTGCTTGACTCCTTGATTAAGCGGGCAAAAAACGCAAAAGAGGCCGGAATGTTGAGACCGGCCTCTTTGTATGTCGGATAAAGCTCAAGCACTACCCTGTGTTAGGGTAGGCTTAATCCCAGTCCGGCCAGTGTTTCGATCGTGCTTTGCGGCAGTAACACGGCATCGATGACGTGAATAACGCCATTGCTGGCGAATACGTCAGTCACGATGACATTAACTGTGCCATTTAACACCACGCCACCATCCACAATGCTGATGGTGATGGACTCGCCTTGAATGGTCTCAACTTCCACGCCATCCAGTGTAACCACAACTTCCGCCGGGACTGCACCTTCTAACACATGGTAGCCCAGAATATCAATCAGGATATCCGGGAAGGCGATCGCGGCGCTGATTTCGATGCCCAGTGCCGCGCCGAGTGCATCAAATGCATCATCGGTGGGGGCAAACACGGTAAAGTCGCCAGCCGGGTCGCTTAGAGCTTCCAAATAGTCGGTAGCGGCGGCGGTGAGGATGAGCACCAATGTCTCAAAGTCTTCGCTACCTACAGCAATTTCTGCGATGGTCGGCAGGTCGCCGTCAGCAGAATCACCACTGCCAGCACCCAGCAGACGGCCAACCGCACCACTGATAACTTCCGCGCTGGATGGGCCTTCCTCAACTTCTTCTTCGACTTCTTCAGCCTCTTCTGGGGCAGGTAACAGGCCGAACTCAATCAAGGTTTCAATTGCGCTGGGCGGAACCAATACGCCGTCAATCACATGGATAACGCCGTTGCTGGCGAATACGTCCGTAGCGATGACATTCACAGTGTCATTGAGGACAACGCCGCCATCCACAATGCTGACGAGTACAGCTTCACCGCCGAGTGTGACGACTTCTTCACCATCAAGTGTGACCACGACTTCTGCCGGAGCAACTGCCGGGACAACGTGATAGGCGAGAATAGCGCGCACAAGGTCGGGGAACAGCAGTGCGTCTTCAATGTTGATACCCAGCAGGCTTGCCAGGGCATCGAAGGCTTCATCCGTTGGGGCAAACACGGTGAATTCACCCGCCGGGTCGCTCAGGGCTTCTACGAAGTCCGGTGCCGCGCCGGTCAGTAACAGTACCAGTGTCTCGAAGTCTTCGCTACCTACGGCGATTTCCGCGATGGTTGGCAGGTCGCTATCACCACTCCCTGCGCCCAGCAGACGGTCAACAGCGCCACCGATGACTTCGGCGCTGGAGACTTCTTCTTCGACTTCGACTTCTTCCGCACCAGCAAAGCTGGCGATAACTTCACCAATGGCTTCTTCGAGTGAAGGCGGAATCAATATGCCGTCAATGATGTGGATAACGCCATTACTGGCGAAAATGTCCAGCCCGCCTTCAACGCGCAGGAAAGCGTCGTTGACGAAGATGAAATCTTCGGTTTGCAGGACGGTTACGGGTTCATCTAACAGTGTATTCACGATGAACGCACCACTGTTTTGCTCAAGCAATGCCAGAACATCGCTTGATGCGGCGCGGATGGGCAGAACGTGATAAAGCAGAATTTGTGTCAATAGTTCAGTATCATTTAAAAGGGCGTCCAGTACCCCATCCGGCAGGGAAGTAAAGGCACGGTCGGCAGGGGCGAAGACGGTTAAACGTTGGCTGGGGTCGTTTAATGTCTCCAATACAGCCGGGTCAGCCGCCTGTACAGCCGCCAGCAACAGGGTAAATTGTGCGGGATTGGCATTGGCGGCACGGATGATGACATCCACCAGCGTGTTTCCTTCTTGGTCTAATGCCGCAGATTCATCAACACTTTGGGCAGACGCGAACGTGCTACCGAGTGCGAGAACGGCGCCAAGAGCCATTAGTAAGGCTAATAGCACTTTTACTCGTTTCATACAATTTTACTCCTTGTGGGTGCTTAGATAATCCGCTTGAAGGCGGTAGAGAAATAATACTTTTGTACACCTACCATTGTCGCCACTCCCTATAAGGCAAATATTAGCAGTTTTTAAAAGAAATATGAGTGGATACAATGGTCTCTTGTTCTTGACTTTCTTTAGGTTTACTTGCATAGTAACCCGTTGAACAGCATTTGAATAGGTGAAGGTCGTGGCTTGATGAGCGCAAAACGTAAATTGACTATCGCCGTTCTCTTCGGTGGGCGGAGCGTAGAGCATGATGTCAGTGTAATAACAGGACATCAGATTATGCAGGCTTTGGATAGCGAAAATTACGAAGTCGTGCCCGTTTACATCAGCCGGGATGGAAAATGGTACACAGGTGACCCTCTGCTGGAACTCAAGAACTTTCAAGATGAGGTTATCAGCTATAAAGGCGTGTTTAGTGCTATTTTATCCCCTAGCGTGCAACATCACGGGTTAATCTTAAATCCGATGGCCGGACGATTGCAAAAGAGTGAAGTAAAGCGTATCGACGTATTGTTCCCGGCGATTCATGGTTCTCATGGGGAAGACGGCACGCTACAGGGATTGTTCGAGATTGCGGATATTCCTTATGTTGGCTGTGGGGTGTTGGCCTCTGCTATTGCCAATGATAAGAGCTTCACAAAGGCTGTTCTGGCACAGGCGGATATTTCCACCGTTGCTGGCATAACGCTCACACGCGATAAATGGCTCAACCATCGCGCAGAGATTGTCGCTCAAATCGAGGCGGAATTCGACTACCCGGTTTTTGTCAAACCCGCAACGTTGGGGTCGAGTATTGGGGTTGCCCGTGCGGATGACACCGCATCCTTGACGATGGCTATTGATATTGCCGCCAGCTTTGACCGTCGTCTGCTGGTTGAACGTGCTGTTGTAGGCGCGGCGGAGATTAACTGTGCGGTGATAGGGTATGGCGATAGCATCCATGCCAGTGTGCTGGAACAGCCTATCTCTTGGGAAGAATTTTTAACCTATGAAGAAAAATATATGCGCGGGGGTGGGGGCATGAAGAGCGCGGAACGCATCATTCCTGCCCCCCTAAGTGCTGAAGTAACCGCCCGCATCCAAAAGATCGCGGTGGATGCCTTCCGTGTATTGGATGGGCGCGGCACTGCTCGTATTGACTTTCTTTATGATGAAAGCACGGATGTTGTGTATCTGAATGAGATTAATACCATGCCCGGCTCGCTGGCATTTTATCTTTGGCAGGCAACAGGGCAGGATGCCCCCGCCGTTGTGGAGCAACTCATCCAGCTAGCACAGGCGGCCTATGCGGACAAACGCCGCAATACTTATAATTATCAAACCAGTTTGATTGCGTTGACTTCGACACGCGGCTTAAAAGGCGTGAAGGGTGCAAAATCCGCATCGACGACCGCTTAAGCTAAAACGACATTCGCGCAGACTGGCAAATGCCACTACAATCATAAGATATTCATGCCTTTACGTCATCAGGGAGAGTCTGTTGTGACACTTCGCCGTGCTTGTGCGTTATTCATTGTAATGGTTGCTGTTCTTTCGGCTTGTACAGGTGATGAACCAGAGCTTGCCACACCCGTACAGATTGGTGCGGTTGTGCCGACACGCATCACCCCTACACCGACAGATACACCAACACCAACGGAGACATCTACCCCAACACTCACGTTTACGCCGACGGTGACCTTCACACCGACTTCAACGCCGACCGCAACAGATACACCTTTGCCAACCGAAACGGCTACTTCTACCAGTACGCCGACAGATACGCCCACACCCACCGATGAACCCACCGCGACACCGACGGCTACCGACTCAGCGACGGATACGCCTACGCCAACCGATGAACCCACCAATACCCCCACATCTGCGCCGACGGATACCCCCGTGCCACAACCTACTGCCGACTTAAGCTTAGGCGGTGGGCTGACTTACGGACAAGTTGTAACCGGGCGGATTGATGCTGATGTGTACGAACTGCTTTACACATTTGAGGCACAGGCGAATGATGTCATCAGTATTTTGATGAATAGGACGGATAGTGCCGAAAACCTAGACCCCTTGCTCGTACTCCGTGACCCAGACGACAACATTCTGGTGACAAATGACGACCTGACGCCGGGCATCAGCCGCGATGCAGGGATTGTGGATTTTGCCATCCCGCGTGCAGGTGCTTACACAATTGTCGCTACACGCTTTGGCGGGCAATTCGGCTCATCATCAGGGAGCTTTACACTCAGCTTGACTTCCGGCGCGGATGTCCCGGTTGTTGATGTTGGCGCTGGTGATCCGGATGGTTTAATAACCTATGGCGACCGTGTAACAGGTACAATCAACAATGACACATTCGAGGGGCGCTTTGACTTCCTGGCGCGTGCAGGTGATGTGATTGATATTCGCCTGAATAACACACAGGGCAACCTAGACCCGCTTCTGATTCTCATCAGCCCGGACGGCACGGAAATTGCCATTAATGATGATGACCCCGCCGGAGGTTTTAACTCCTATATTGATAGCTTTGTCACCCCATCGGACGGTGTTTATACGATCGTTGCTACCCGTTTTAACCGAGCATTAGGGACTTCATCCGGCAATTTTGAGCTTCTGCTGACACTCGTTAATGGGGGCGAGGACACAGCGATTTCTGCTAACACGTTAACGCCTAACGAAGTCGCTCTGGGTAGTCTGGATGATAGCAACTTTAGCGCTCTGTATGAGTTCAGCGCGAGTGCGGGTGACCGCGTATTCATTTCGATGGATCGCGTGCAGGGTGACCTTGACCCTTACCTTATCCTCATCTCACCAGAAGGCCGTCCGCTTGTGCGTAATGATGATGTGGACGAGACGACATTTAATGCGCTGATTGACACCGTTTTAGCTGAAGATGGCGTTTATACCGTTGTTGCAACCCGCTATCAACGTTTATTCGGGCAGACACGCGGTGACTATTCGCTAATGCTCGTTGTGGTGCAGGATTTCCCCAATGTGCCCGACACAGAGGTAACTTCCGGGCAGGTTGTGCAGAGCATCGAAAGTGGACAAACGCTAGAGGGAGAATTAACTACGAGCTACGAGCAAACCTATACTTTCTTTGCGAATGCGGGTGACGTGATTGATGCTCAAATGCGGGCTGTAAGCGGCGAGATTGACCCGATTTTGGTGCTGGAAGACATTTACGGTACGGAGATGACCCGTAATGACGACAACTTCCTGGATACAGAGTCCAGCCGCAATTCTGCTTTACGAAGTATTGTCATACCGGATACAGGTTTTTATATGTTATCGGCGCTTACATTCTCCGAACCGGGTAGTTATAGCATCCAGCTAGATATTACTCCACAGTCTGCGCCTGTTACCCCCTTTATTTATCTACCAAAAAATCCGCTTGTGTCCGGGAGTGTCATAGAATCTAGCGGCGCAATTCCCGTTTTTGCAATCGGTGAATGGCGCGTTGATGGGGTAGATTTACCTGCGGTGACGATACTTTCCATACGGCTTCTGCCGTTGCCATCGAATGCGGTCATTGAGCGCGTTACGCTGGATTTAACTGATTGTTTGTTCTCGTTTGAAGATACGCTGTCACTATTGGGCGGCTTGCGCGTGATGGAAAATAACATCGTGGGGAATTCACCGCAGATTAGCGAAGCAGTGGTTGACCGTAATCGTCCGGCCACAGCGCAATCGAACGAATGTGCCGTGCTTGACATCACTAGCCTGATTGAATCCGCCTACGCGCGTGGCGCGACTTACATCCAGTTACAGGTGGATACACCGCAAACCCTCGTTGACAATAACCGTCAGGATGTTACGGTGTTCTTAAACCCAGTAACCCGGCTGGAATATAGTCAGCCTTAAGCATGGGATAGGGAGTTAATCCCGCCGCGAGATAAAACGATACCCGACGCCGTATTCATTATGGATATACGTCGGGTTTTTGTAATCAGGCTCTATTTTACGGCGCAAATGTGAAACATAGATGCGCGGGTAGTGGTGTTCTGTTTCGTATTCTGGCCCCCACACCTTCTCTAATATTTCCCCGAAGCTCAAAACAACGCCGTCATTCTGGATGAAGAGCGTCAGCAGATTAAACTCTGTGGGGGTTAAGCGCACCTCTTTATTGTTGATGTGGACGCGCCGTGAGGTGATTTCAATACTCATGTAGTCGTCTTCATACCGCAGGATAGCACGCTTGGCGGCTTCCTCCATGCGTGTACGGCGTAGCAAAGCCTTTAAGCGGGCGGTTAGCTCAATATCACCCAAAGGTTTAAGCATATACTCGTCCGCGCCGATGTCTAATCCTTCGGCGATGTCTTCTTCGTTGATGGCTGTGGCACTCATCATTAAAATAGGGACGTTGGACTGATGGCGCAGACGACGACACAAATCGAGGCCGTTCATATCCGGCAATTGCACATCAAGCATCACGACATCGGGCTTAATGTCCTCAAACCGTTGTAGTCCACTCTTTCCATCATGGGCGACGGTGACTTCATAGCCTGTATCCGCAAGATTAATCTGCAAGATTCGTGCCATGCTTTCGTCATCTTCGACAATTAAGATTCTTGCGTTCATAAACTCATTCCCTTGATAATAATGATGAAATTAACTATTGGGCATGGCAAGTTTACCACACCCATAAACGCTTCGTGCATATTTGCTGGTCTCGTGCTATGCTTATCTGGTTTTAGTCCATAAACGACCGTGTAGCAACTTCTTGCTAAAACATCACAATAACAATCAACGTATTAAAGGTAATGCTGGCGTTAAGGTTCACTCAACAGGATAACTGTGTCTCAAACACCCTTAGAAAAAACTCAAATTCAATCTGAATCACCCTACAATAGACCCTTAACCCCGTTGGAAGTAGCACTCGACGGCTTGCCGGGCGGGGTTGCATGGTTGGCGCTGGCTTTGTGCATCATCGGCTTGATTTTAGCCCCGTACCCTTTGCTGACGGCCTCTGCAGTACTAGCCTTTTATGCATCTTTGCGCTTTGCGATCGTTATTTATGCAAACATCAAAGGCCGCGCTAAAGTCAAGCAAGCGGAACGCATTAATTGGCGCAGTTATCACGGGGCGCACCGTTATAAAATCCAGTGGGATAAGGTGCATCATGTGGTAATTATCCCCAACTATAGCGAGCCACTAGAACTACTACAACATACGTTATCTAACCTTATGCAATCGCCAGAAGCGGCACAGATGACGGTTGTGCTAGCGATGGAAGAGCGCGAAGTTGATGCCACAGAAAAAGCGCATAAGCTCCAGGCTGAATTTAGCGAATGTTTTGCACGACTGGTCTACACGCTACATCCGGCAGATATTCCCGGCGAAAAGCGGTGCAAATCCGCTAACCAGAACTGGGCGGCACGGTGGGCAAAACGCCATTTGGTGGATGAACTCGGCTACGACCTTGACCACATCATCATCACCACGATGGACGCTGACACGCTATGGCATCGGCAGTATTTTAGCGCGTTGACTGCTTATTTCGCTACAGATAGCGAACGCTATACGCGCTTATGGCAAGCGCCCATCCGCTATCATGCCAACGTATACCACATTAACCCCCTGATGCGATTGGTGAATGCTTACGCTACCGCCTTTGAGCTAGCCTTTTTAGCGGCGGATTGGTGGCTGTCCCTGCCGATGTCGTCCTATTCGCTCAGTCTGCGGCTTTTGGTGGCGTGTGATTATTGGGATACGGACGTTATCGCGGATGAATGGCACACTTACATCAAGGCTTTCGGCGCGACAGAGGGTGATGTGCTCATACAGCCTATCTTCCTGCCGTTTTTTTCTCAGGCGACAACGGGCAAAAACTTCTGGCAGGCGTGCTTAAATCGCTATCGTCAGTCCTTGCGGCATGGCTGGGGCAGTAAAGAGCTTGGCTTTGCGATTGCGACAACGGTTTACACCCCGCGTGCGCCTTTGATGAACAGCGCCCGCCTGATTACGCGCATCGCGCATGATATTCTGTTGCCCGGCGCAGGCTGGATTATCGTCACCGTTGGCGCACAACTGACATTACTATTCCACGAACCTATTCGCCACCGTTTGCTGACAGAGCCGTTAACTTCACCATCGTTTATGCTGTTGCAATTCGCATTTATTCTATTTACATTGTGCGGCGTTGCTGTCTGGTATATTGATGTTATCAGCCGGCCACCACGCCAAACCCCGCGCAAATGGGGCGAGAACCTGCTGGTGATACTGGGATTTTTAGCTTTGCCGTTGATGTCATTCGCGTTTGTGGCCTTGCCGCTGCTTCAGGCACAAACCCGGCTGATGTTCCGCGATAATCTGACATTTCAAGTAACCGTCAAGCAAGTAGAGGAGGGCTAACCAAATGGACGCTATCCAGGTGGGAATGATAGGCACACTGGAGACTACCGTCACGCCGGATAAGACAGCGCGGCATTTAGGCAGTGGCGGTATTGATGTATTTGCTACCCCCGCCATGATTGCGCTGATGGAAGGCGCGGCAGTAACGGCGATTGATAAACATCTTGCGGCGGGGCAGGCCAGCGTCGGCGTTGATGTCCATGTTCAGCATCTGGCCGCCACGCCACTAGGCCATGTAGTCCGAGCAGAGGCGCAAGTAACCGCCATTGACCGCCGCAAAGTGACATTCACAGTCAAAGCATGGGATGAGCAAGAACTCATCGGAGAGGGCACACACGTCCGTTTTGTGATTGACCTTGACCGCTACACCGCACGCCTAGCGGAAAAGCAGGGTTAAGTAGGTCGTTGGTGCATCGGCAAATCCAGCGACTCCCAATCCGCTAAATCTGTGATGACGATTCCGCGTTCGTAAGCATCCCAAGACGCGGGGATGCGCTTCTCGTAGCCGTAATGCAATTCTAGCTCGGCCAGCTTATCCCGCCGGAAGTATCCCGCATCTAAACATTCGATGCCAAAATCAGGGGTATGGTCATCCACATGCACAACGAACGTCATATTCAGCATATGAATCTTAGCTCGTCCGCCCCATAAACGATTATCACATACGGTAAGCAACTGCCCCACACGCCCCCTCAGGCCGCCTTCTTCCCATAACTCAATGACGGCAGTCTC
>DAIMZF010000076.1:0-15103 GCA_036734085.1 Aggregatilineales bacterium | reverse complement strand
GCAATCGCCATAATAGAGGCAGTCAGCTATCACTTTAACGTGGTGCGAGGGCGTGACCAATGGCTCGATGCGCTCCGTGCGGACTATCTGCCAGATGCTGACAAAGTACAACTCAGTGATGATGACCCGTCGCCTAGTATTGACCCTGTAGCGCGTGCGGCGGCGTGTGATGCACTGGAGGCTTTATTCCACGCAGTAACGCCGCCCACACAAGCCACCGTAGCAGACTTTATACGCTGGCTGGAAGGTATTATCGGCGAGGATGAATTTAGTAACCCCGACGAAGCCAGTGATACAGCAGATTCGATTCATCATCCCGTCATTGTCACCATGATGCCACGTATCCGTGCGGAAGGCACACCAGAAGACATCATCGCGCGTGATTTGGCCGCACTACAGACGCTCAAGCGCGGACTTAAAGCCCTGCTCACCGCCGATGACCTGATGCAATCATTGGATGGGCGCACCCGTCAGATAACATGGGATGCGTTTTATGCAGATTTACAACGCACGATGTCCGCACTCAGCATCACGCCCCGCCCGGCACGTTTTGGCCGCGTGCTTGTGACATCCGCAACAGACGCACGCGGCCTACCTCATGATTATGTCTTTATCGTCGGCTTAAGCGAAGGCATCTTCCCTGCGCCCATTAAGGCTGACCCACTTTATCTGGATAGTGAACGACTCGCGATGCGGTTCAACGAACGACTGCGGCTGGATACACAAGCAGAACGACGTGCAGACGATGGCCTGTTTTACGAGCTTATTAGCATCCCGCAGAAGGCGCTCATCCTGTCGCGCCCGGCGTATCAGGAAGGGAAAGCATGGCTCCCCAGCAGTTTGTGGCGGCAAGCAATGCAGGTCTTCAGCCATGCGGATGACCGCATCGCGGAGGATCGCATCCCGTTAGCCGCGCCTGTGCCGCTTTCGCAGGCAGTCACCCACGAAGAAGTCGCTATCGCCATCATGCACGATTTGATGAACAATCCCACCACCACAACCGGAGCAGAATCCGCGCTAAGTTGGCTTAAAGCCACTTCACCGGCGCTGGTTGCCAATATCCGCACCGGGCAACGGGTAGAAGCCAGCCGTTACACGGCTACAACACAAGCGGGTTATGACGGTGGCATCCGGGATGCGGATTTACTGGCCGCACTACAGACAATCGTCGGCACGGATGCCCGGTGGAGTGCCAGCCGCTTTAATAGCTTCGGGCATTGCGGCTTTCAATTTTTCGCCCGGTATGTGCTGAAGTTGGAAGCCATCAAGCCGCCGGAAGAAGGCATGGACGTTCTGCAACGGGGCACGCTCTATCATGACATCCTGGAGCAAACCTATGCGGAAATCAAAATACAAAAACTCACCATCCAACCGACGAATACACCAATCGCATTGACGATTTTTGAATCTATCGCGCATAACGTGCTGGCACAAGCACCGCATAAGATGAACTTTCGCGCCGGGTCATTATGGCGCTATGAACAGGAAGCCATCCGCAAGCGGTTGGAGCAATTTATCCGTGCGGATTTTGCGGGCGAACTCTATAAGCGGTTTAAAATACCGCTTGAAAACCGCCGCCCCTACCAGCTAGAAAAACGCTTTAACACAACCATCAGCGCGGAAGATGGCACACCGATTCATCTGACAGGTTACATTGACCGCATCGACCAGACCGACGACGGCCTGCTGGTTGTAGATTACAAAAGCGGGTCAGGGAGCATCAGCCGGGAGGAAATGCGCGAAGGACGCAACGTACAAATCGCGTTGTATCTGCTGGCGCTGGATGCGCTGGAACAGGACACCGCTATCGGCGGGGCATTCTGGCAGATTGGCAACGCGACATCAAGCGGGGATGTTATCCGCACGGATGCCGAACACCAGCAGGCATTAGCGGATACACACGAGAAAATATTGTCATTTGTCGCCGCCGCCCGGCGTGGAGAATTTAACATTGCTCCATCTAAGCCGACGAATGGATATTGCCGGAAAAACTGCGAATTTGCCAGGTTGTGCCGCTATAGCGTCAGCCGGAGGGGTGGCGAGGAATGAGCTTTACCGAACAACAAGCCCAAGCTGTGATGACCCTCAACCAGAATTTAGCAGTCATCGCAGGCGCTGGTTCTGGCAAGACGCATGTCTTGGTCAGCCGCTTTTTGCATATTCTGGATGAGAACCCCACCTGGCCGCTTAATGCGGTGGTTGCCATCACCTTTACCAAAAAAGCGGCGGCGGAGATGCGCGACAGAGTGCGTGCTGGCCTGGAGGCGCGTTACTTCCGCACATTGACCGACAACGGCAACTATCAACGCTGGCAAGACTTAATCGCACAGATGGATAGCGCCCGCATCACCACGATTCATGGATTATGTGTGGAAATTCTGCGGACGAATGCCGCCCGCATCGGCCTGGATCCTGGCTTTGCCGTTGCGGAAGAAGTCGCGGCCAATATTTTGCTGACTGATACCATTGATGCCGTGCTAAACGAGATTTCCGGCACGGATGATGACACCTTCACGCCGTTATTAGCCGCTTATAATTTACTCGTGATGCGCGACACACTCAGGCAAAGTACGCTCTCCGGCTTGACTATCACGCCCATCACGGGGGATGCATTGTTCAGCGCATGGCAAGCGGACTATCGGCGCGAAACCCGCCTGTTTTACGAAAAAATCCGCATGGAAGCAGAAGAAATTCTGCCGCCGCATGAGGACACAGAGGACAAATTACTCCCGTTCTGGCATGGCTTTGAGGAAACATTAGACATCATCCTGACAAGCGATGAACCGCTTATCGGCCTTCAGACGATGGCACTGCTGACCAAACCGGGCACAAAAGGGAGCAAATCCCATTGGGGCGATGAAGACACACTTAAGACAGCGCGTAGTCTCATCGTCCGTGCGATTGATTACGCAAAGACAAACGACTTCGTGCCGGAATATGAGCGCACCTTAGCACATTTAACAGGGCTTTGGACGGCACTGATGCAACGGGTACGCGAGGCTTATCAAACAGCCAAGCGGCGCAATAATGTGCTGGATTTTGATGATCTTGAGCGGCTAACGTGTGATATTTTGCAGGATAAAAATGTTGTCGTTCGCTATCGTATGGCAGAAATCCAACATTTGATGGTGGATGAATTCCAGGATACTAACGCGAACCAATGGCAGATTGTCAAGGCGCTGGCAGATATTGAGCGTGGCGGGACAATGTTTGTGGTAGGCGACCCCAAGCAGAGTATTTATGCCTTCAGGGGTGCGGATGTCAGCGTGTTTGGGGGCGTGTGCGCGGAGATTAGCACCTCCAGCGCAGGGAATCAGATTCCGCTTGCACGGTCATTCCGCACACATCAACCGCTCGTCCAGACCTTTAACGCGCTATTCGGAAAACTGCTCGTGCGGGATGATGAGGCCAGCCCGGTTAAGGATTTTCAGGTAACATTAGGCGAGCCAATGGATGCACAACGGGAGCATCCGCCAAATAATGACCCCTGTATGGAGTTCATCCTCATCCCCAAACCGGAAGAGGCCAAAACCGCCGACATCCGCCGCACATGGGAAGCGCACGAAATCGCCGGACGCATTCATGAACTCGTCCGTGCAGGCCGCCCCATCTACGACCGTGCGACACAACAAATCCGCCCGGCAGACTATGGAGATTTTGCGATTCTGTTCCGGGCTTTAACAAGCATCACGCTGTATGAAGATGTCTTTAAAGCACAGGGGTTGCCCTACCTCACCCTTTCCGGCAGAGGCTATTACGACACACCAGAGATTTGGGACTTACGCAACGCACTACAGGCCATTTATAACCCGATGGATAACCTGGCATTGGCCGCCGCGTTACGTTCACCGTTATTCACGGTCAGCGACGAGGCATTATTCGCCCTACGCTTCCCTTTACCTGATAGCTCACTTCCGGGTTTATGGGAGCGATTGCAAGCAACAGCGCACGATACCCCACCGCCTTACCTACCAGTAGAGCAAATGCTGCGCCTGCGCTTTGCATGGACTGTGCTACAGAACTTACAAGGGATTGCAGGCCGTGTAACCATCGCGGAGCTATTGCAGGCACTCTTAGCGCAGACGGGGTACATGGCGATACTTACCGCCCTGCCCGATGGCAACCAGCGTCGTGCTAATGTGGAGAAACTCATCGACAAAGCGCAGATAAGCGGGCGCGTAACGCTCGGCGCATTTCTGCAATATTTAGACGAGATGAAAACCGCCGAAGTGCGCGAAGGTGAAGCGGCTACGCTCAGCGCCGGAAGTGTCAGCATTATGACTGTCCATGCCAGTAAAGGGCTGGAATTCCCGGTTGTTGTTCTCGCGGATACCTCCTACGGTGGCAGAGGCCAAACGGATGCTGTCGTTCTGGATTCCGTGTATGGCGTGGGGTGTCAACTTACATTGACGGAAGAACCAGACAAGTACAGAGGTTTTAACCATCAGCGCATTAGCCAGCGCCAAAAAGCAAAAGACGACGCCGAAAATCTGCGTTTGTTATATGTTGCGGCCACCCGCGCACAGGATTTGCTGATTATTAGCGGGCAAGCCCACGAGGACAAAAAGACAGGTGAAATCGTCGGCGGGGGTGGCTGGTTAAAAACCATACTCGCAGAATTTAAAATCCCCGATACGCTGGATGGTGAAGACAATGTTATGCTGTTCGGCGCATCTGTGCCGCCTGTACGGATATGGATGCCAGATAGCCCGCCTGCATACACTGATGCGCGCACCGCGCTGGCTTTTACGTGGCCGTCTGCGGACGTTGACCCCATCCCGCCGCCGTTGGTCAGGGCGCACAAGGTAGAACGCCTGCAACAAATCCGCCAGTTAGCGGCCACTCATATCGCGGATGTTGGCAGTGCGGAAAGCACAAAACACGAAGAAGCGGTATTCTATCGGCAACGCTTCCGGCGACAAGTGTTGCATGACGCACCCAACTATGTGGAAACAGTCAGCGATGGGCGTGATCAACACGTCAGAGCGAATCAAATCGGCAAGATTGTTCATGAGGCGTTACGTCACTGGCATTTACCTAAGCGCACGCCCACCGCCCAATTAGACCGCATCCTGACTGCGTATGCGTGGCGCTTCGGCCTGACGGACGAGGCGCAAATTCAGCAGGCGGTGATGCAAGCAAAGGGATTACTGTACAAATTTGAGGATAGCCCGACTTTTGACTCTATCAACATGGCGACACAAGTTTACCGGGAGATGCCGTTTATGTATCGCGTAGAGGACACCATCATCAATGGCGTGATTGATGTCGTCTACAGGGATGAGGCCGACAATTGGCACATCGCGGATTATAAGACGAGCTTCGTCCCAAACAAAAATTATACTGAACATGCACGGCGGTATCATCTGCAATTGGGCGTGTATGCGCTGGCGTTAGAAGCGCAACTGAACCGCGTCCCAAAGACCACCATTCATTACATCCGCTATACGCACACGGTTACCATCGCGGAAAGTGACTGGCGGAAAGCCGTCAATGCACGCGGGTTAAAAGCACGTATTCAATCTATGTTGTTAGATGAGGGAGACAACCAGCATGAGTAGCATGATTGAACGTTTGGTCGGGCAAGTCCCGGTTTGGATGCGCCCGACTCATCCGGTGATGCGGGCACAAATCCAGGCACACAACGCCCGCCGTGTGAAGATGACCGCACAAATCCTCAGCACAATCATCAGTTTATTGACGCTCTTATTCATTGGCTATAGCTCTGCCAGCGATGGTTTTACACGGAACCCGCTTGATTTACCCATCAGTCAGATGTTATTCAACGGGTTACTGTACCCGGTATTCCTGGTGCAAATCGTCATGTTTGGCCTTGTCATCATGAATACCGTCGGGCTGATTGGCAACCAGGAACGCCAGCAATTGTGGGATACCCTGCGCGTGACCGCACACGGCGCGGCGCTTACCTTTCGCACGCGCTGGAGCTTTCTTATCTTCCACCGTTTGCGGCGGCTGATGTTGTTTGTCATCGGCGCACGTGTGGTACTCATCGGGGCGTTACTCTATGATTTGACTGCGTTTCAAGGGGAATATTTACGCTATCTCATCGGCGGTAGCACACCGAATATCTCAGTCTTCGTAGGAGTCATTCTGCTGGCCACAACCATCACCGCCAGCCTGTTATTGCCGTTTACTGCACTGGGATTTAACGCGGCATTGGGGCTGTTGTTGGCGACATTCGTCAAACAACGGACTTATGTCACACTCACACAGGTTACGCTCATTAGCCTGCGCCTGTTCTTTGCTACAGCGTTGTTATTGTCTTTCTCGTCACTCGGCTCTGGATCGCTACAAATTACAAGCTCTTTTTCCGGTAATATGCAAACATTGATTGCGTGGGGATTTGTCTTTGTGTTTGCGGCATTTGGGGATTGGGGGATAAGTCTGCTGTATCTGGGCTTCTATGCAGAGCAAGTGTGGCGCGATGTACCGTATGGCATATTTATCGGCGTGGGGTTGATGGCTTACGTGCTAATCCAGACCGTACTGACTGACCTCATCCTATCGTATGCCATCCGCCGTGCCGATAACGCCGGGTAATTCGTCAGGGTATAAAACGCTTGCTATAAGGCTTTTTCCGAGATGATGAAAGCGGCTGTAGCCGGATTGGTAGCAAGCGGCACATTGTGCGCGTTGCAGATGCGTAACAAACTTTGGATGTCTGGGTCGTGCGGGTGCTTGCCGAGCGGGTCTACAAAGAAGAAGACCGCCGCAATACGTCCTTCCGCCACTTGTGCCGCAATCTGGGCATCCCCACCCAATGGGCCGGATAGCATCCGGTGTATTTCAAGGCCACAGCTTTCAGCCAGGCGTGTCCCTGTGGTGCTGGTGGCAATCAGGTTATAACGCAGAAGCACGTCTTTGTTCTGTGTGGCAAAAGTGAGCATCTCGTCTTTTTTACCATCATGTGCGATGAGAGCAACCGTTTTCTTCTGCATCAACCCATATCCCCCTTGTGTTTTGCATCTGCTTCTGTAAACGTTTATCGGGGCATAACGTCGCCGTCATACCCCAATGGATTTTAGTCTAATCAGTCGCTTCCGCGCCTTTATTCGCTTGCTCTTTATCAGCTTCTTCTTTGTCCGCCTGCTCTTTTTTGGCGTCTTTGTTTTCGTCTTCATCCAGCGAAAAGTGGGTGGACATACTCTGCAATGTCCCATCCTCATTTTGCGGGTCTAGCTCTACAATCCGCAGGATTTCTCTACGGTCAATCACCTCTTGTACGAGCAATTGCTGGGCGAGTGCCTCCAGCTTATCACGGTTCTGCCGTAGCAATTCCAGCGTATTGCGATAGGCGTCTTCGATAATTCGCACCACTTCGGCATCAATCTTCGCGGCGGTTTCTTCGCTGTAGTCTTTGCCTTGCGAAAGCGCATAGCCTAAGAAAGGTTGACGCTCGTTACTGCCAAAGTTGACATGCCCTACAATGTCGCTCATGCCCCATTGCGAGACCATACGCCGTGCGATGTCGGTCACGGAGCGTAAATCGGCCTCTGCACCCGTCGTCACTTCATCGAAGACGAGTTCCTCCGCCGCACGCCCACCTAATGCAGAATAAATCTTGGTCATCAGATAGGATTTAGAATAGTTACGGCGGTCATAATCTGGCATGTAGGCGGCGACGCCCAGTGCTTGCCCACGCGGAATAATCGTCATTTTCAGCACCGGGTCAGAACCTGGCACAAGCAGGGATGTCAACACATGGCCGGATTCGTGATAGGCAATCACACGGCGTTCGTGCGGGTCGGAAAGCGGCGGACGCTCTGTACCGAGTACAATCCGGTCGAATGCGTCGGAAAAATCGCGCATGGAGATTTTACGCGCATTGCGGCGAGCGGCGTTGAGTGCGGACTCGTTCGCAAGGTTGGCTAAATCCGCGCCGGAAAAACCAATTGTGCCTTTAGCAAGCGAGTCTAATTCCACTGTGCCGTCCAAAGGCTTGCCGCGTGTATGAATTTTGAGGATTTCCTCGCGCCCGCTACGGTCTGGTAAGCCAACCGTCACCTGACGGTCAAAGCGTCCAGGACGCAGGAGCGCCGGGTCTAGTACGTCATTGCGGTTGGTCGCGGCCATCACGATAACGCTCTCGGTCTGGTCGAAGCCATCCATTTCGGCCAGCATCTGGTTGAGGGTCTGCTCACGTTCATCATGACCACCCCCCAGCCCTGCCCCACGTTGACGACCTACAGCATCAATTTCATCTATAAAGATGATGCTCGGTGCATTTTCTTTCGCACGGCGGAACAAATCACGCACGCGGGAAGCACCCACGCCGACAAACATTTCCACAAATTCTGAGGCGGCAATGCTGAAGAAAGACACATTCGCTTCTCCGGCGACGGCACGCGCCAATAGTGTTTTACCTGTTCCCGGCGGGCCAATGAGCAGAACACCACGCGGAATACGTGCGCCCAGCGCGATGAACTTATCCGGCTCACGCAGGAAGTCCACAATTTCTATCAGTTCGCGCTTAGCCGGTTCTTGCCCAGCGACATCTTCAAACTTGACTTGCGGTTTCTCTACAGTATATTCACGCGCCTGTGTGCGGCCAAAGCCCATCGTGTTACCCATCTGGCGTTGGGCACGGCGCATAATCCAGATGAAGAAACCAATAATCAGCAAAAATGGTAAAAAGTTAACGATAATCACCAGTAAGGTGGATGTCTCCGGGACTTCGTAGTTCAAACGAGTGTTCTCATTTTCCAGCAAGGCCGCCTGTAAAAGAGAGTCGTCCTGCGGGATAGTGACGGTGAAGTTATTCGTGCTTTGCCCGGTGCTACCTGCAACAGCCGTGCGGAAGCTACCTGTAGCTTCGGAACCACGAATGGTAATTTCAACCACGTTGCCACGTTCAGCCTGGAGCACAAGGTCGGAATAAGAAATTCCGGTACGGGGTGTCAGGGTGCTTGCACCAAACATCTGCAAGATAACCCAACCGACCAGAAAGAAAATAACAACCGGCCAAATCCATCGTTGCCAATCAGGCTGTTGTTCTTCGGGAGGTTGCTCTTGGGAATTATTGGGCTTACGGTTGCCGGGCCCATTCTTGTTGTTATTGTTGGGAAATTGCATAGTTGTCTAAGCCATCATCGAAAGTCGGATATTAGGGAGTGTACCAAGTAAATATTAGAACAATGCAAGCGTTTTGTCAGCACTCAATAAAACAGCGCCCAATAAGCGGTTAAAATGATTGCACAGTGGTTGCCGGAATACAGCATTTGAACGACTTATCGACTTGCTTTATAATGTTAATTAATAACCGTGAGGGGTGGATGAGCATGTCTGAAGAGAAGAACAGCCCGACCGAAAGCACGCAACCAACCGAGAAACCCGCCGAGACATTGGGCGGACAGAAGCCGTTCATACCCGTGAAGAAAGAATTTATCGAAAAAGCGATCCAATTGTTGGAAGAAGACGAATCGCAAGAACTTGCGGAACTATCCGCGCCGCAACCCAAAGCGGGACGAGCCCGCCCGGAACCTGCCGAACCCCCTTGGATGTTGGAGCAATTTTTTAACGGCGAAATTGACCTGGAAGCTGAACTGGCCTTGCGCTTTACCAGCACGCCGGTCATGTCTACAATCAAGTTTCGCACTTTGGGCGCAAACAAAGCACGCGGGGTCGCAACGATAGCCACACAGGATGGCGCGGCACAAGTGATGTTTGAGGCTGATAAAAACACGCGGGCTGTGCAGGCATCTTTTTCATTGAATAGCATGTTGTCCCTACGCTTTTCGCTCAGAAATTTAGTAGACCGTACACGCTGGCTAGAGCTTGTCCGCCGCGAAGAAGGCGGGCTGGCTTTTCTGTGGAGTGCTCATCGTTGGGAACAGGATTACATCATCTGCATTGCCCGGCGCTATTACACGAACTTTTACGCTTTTTCCCCGAATGGATTAGAAGCCGCCGCCCGTCTGACACCGGAAATCAGTCATAAATTACTCCACTGGCTGGAAGACCACTGGGGTAAAAAAGAAGAAGACCCCACCCCCGCCGCCAATATGTTGACATGGTAGCCGATGGTTTGCGGATAAAGTAACATAGACAAACACGCTGAAATATAAGCGGCACACAAAGCCGCTTTTGTATTTGTACTTCTTGAAAGAGAGCCAATGAACCGCCTAAAAGACGAGACAAGCCCTTATTTGTTACAACACAAGGATAACCCCGTTCACTGGTACGCCTGGGGCGAAGAAGCGATCCAGCAAGCACAACAACAGAACAAGCCCATTCTTTTGAGTGTAGGGTATAGCGCGTGCCACTGGTGCCATGTGATGGCGCACGAGAGCTTTGAACATGAAGAAACCGCCCAGATTATGAATGCGCTTTACATCAACATCAAAGTAGACCGCGAAGAACGCCCGGATGTGGATGCCATTTATATGAATGCCGTGCAAGCGATGACCGGCGGCGGTGGCTGGCCGATGACGGTGTTTCTGTTGCCGGATGGCAGGCCATTTTATGGGGGCACATATTATCCGCTAGAGCCACGTATGGGGATGCCGTCATTCCGGCAGATACTTCATGGGGTGCATGATGCCTTCGCAACACGCTATGACGACGTGGAAAAATCCGCACAGCAACTGACACAAGCACTCAACCGTGATTTGCTCAAAATCGGCAGTGATGCCAGCGCCCTGAATTTGGATTTATTAGAGGTCGCTACAACCCGCGAAGCCCAGGTGTTTGACCGCACCTACGGCGGCTTCGGCGGTGCGCCAAAGTTCCCACAACCAATGAACCTTGAGTTTTTACTGCGTCAATACGTCCGCACAAAGGATGCGTTTACGCTCAAGATGGTGACGCGTACGCTAACCTCTATGGCAAAAGGCGGAATCTATGACCAAATCGGCGGCGGATTTGCCCGTTATAGCGTGGATGCGATGTGGCTTGTGCCGCACTTCGAGAAGATGCTGTATGACAACGCACAACTGAGCCGTGTATATCTGCACACATGGCAGGTGACAGGCGAGCCTTTTTATAAGCAAATCGCTGAAGAAATCTACGATTACATCCTGCGCGAGATGACCGCGCCGGAAGGCGGGTTTTACAGCGCCACCGACGCCGATAGTGAAGGTGAAGAAGGCAAATTCTTCGTGTGGACGTTGGAAGAACTGGCCGAGTTACTGAGCGCGGATGATTATAAAATTGCGGTGGAATACTGGGGGGCAACACGCGGCGGCAACTTTGAGGGTGCAAACATCCTATATGTGCCGAACGATGACGACACCGCCGCCCAACGCCTGGATATGACGTTAGATGCCTTACATCAACGCCTGGCCGCCATCAAAGATACGCTTTATGCTACCCGGACTCATCGTGTGCATCCTGGTTTGGATGATAAAATTTTGACAGCCTGGAACGGCTTAATGCTCGCCAGCCTTGCAGAAGCCGCCCGTGTACTGGGGCGAGAAGACTACAAACAGGCGGCTATCCGTTGTGGGGACTTCCTGCTGGACAATCTACGTACAACAGAAGGGCGTCTGTTACGTACCTATAAAGGCGGGTTCGCTAAACTGAATGCTTATCTGGAAGATTATGCTAACCTCATTGATGCGTTGATTGAACTGTATCAATTGACGTTTGATGAAAAGTGGTTCACTACCGCCTGTGAATTAGCAGATTTTGTACTGAATCACTTTGCCGCGCAGGATGGCGGCTTCTTCGATACCAGCGATGACCACGAAGCGCTTATCGTGCGGCCACGCGAGCTTAACGACAACGCCGCGCCTTCCGGGAATAGTATGTTTGCCACACAGCTTATCCGCCTGGCCGCGTACACGGGCGAAAGCCGCTACGACCAACCCGCACGGAACACGCTCCGGCTATTGAGCGAAGCCTTAAAACAGTATCCCCAGGCCTTTGGGCAGGCGCTCATCGCGGTGGATATGCTGGTTAATGGGTTGGATGAAGTCGCCGTTATCGGGTCACAAGGCACACAGGCCACCCGTGCCCTGCTGGATGTCATCACAGAGAGCTATCGCCCTAACTGCATCATCGCATTGGCGAAAGATAATACTGATGGTCGTGCGGCTATCCCACTTTTGCAAGACCGTACACAACGGGAAAACCAGCCAACGGCCTATGTTTGCCGTAATTTCGCTTGCCAACTCCCCGTGACCCAACCCGAAGATTTACGCGCTCAACTGAGGAAGGACAATCAGTGAACTTAGCCCAACAGCTAGAGCAAACCATCCGCGCTAACCGTCCCGTCAATCTGCCTGTCCACTGGCAGGATGAAATCATCTTTCCAGCTTATGACGGGCTTTCGATTATGAACATCTCGCGCTCTGTGTTGGATTTACTGGGCGCAAAGACGGATAACGTGTTGAACCCGTTGGTATGGGGCACACATCCGCCGGATGTTGACCGTGTGGTGTTGATTGTGTTAGACGGCATGGGCTATCAATTCATACAGGAATTAGCCGCAGAAGACCCGGAAGTCGCGGCAATTGTGGCGGACTTCAGCGATCGACGGGGCGCATTACCGTTGACCTCCACCCTGCCCAGCACAACCGCAGTTGCTCTGCCGACGTACTGGTTAGCCCAACCCGCCGGGCGAAGCGGGATGCTGGGAACGGTGTTATTTTTACGTCAACAGTCGCTTTTAGCGGATATACTATTTTTTCGCCCGGCGGACAGTCTGCAACCGCATGGCGCACTTGAACAATGGGGTGTGAATAGCGAAACGTTCGTCACTATACCGACTGTCTCCGACCAGTTGAACACGGCAGGCGTTACGGTGCATATTCTGGTTGACCGTGCGCTGTATGGCTCCGGGTTATCGAAAATTATGCATCGTGGGGATGTCCAGACGCATCTACATTTAGGACAAAGTGACTTGTACCTGCGGTTAGCGGGCTTGCTCCAGCAGACAGCAGGCACACGCTGTTACATCAGCGCGTATCATCCCATGTTTGATACTGTTTCGCACGCTTACGGGGCTAGTTCCGTGCAAGCCAAGCGCGAAGCAAAGGTGCAATTACAGCAGTTTCATGCAGTTTTGCAAGATAAAAGCCTGCACGACGGGCGCACACTGGTGATGATAGCCGCCGATCACGGCCATGCAAACGCGCCGGAACGCATCGACCTAAAACATGATGTGGCGTTTGCTCCGTTGTACGACGCGATGCGCTGTAACTTCGGCGCGGAAGAGCGTCTGCCCTATTTGTATCTTCGTGAAGACACAAAAGCGGGCGTTATCGACTTTTTACAGTCTGCCTTGTCGGAGCGTATCGCATGGATAGACCGCAAGAGTGCGATTAACGCCGGGTTATTTGGCACAGGGGATTTACACGCAGAGATTCACCATCGCGTCGGGGATTTGATTTTGATTCCGCGTGAGGGGACACGCTTTATGGCGACGCCGCATAGTGCAAAGATGGTCAGTGGGCATGGGGGGCTATCTGCACGGGAAATGCTGGTTCCGTTGCTATGGCGTGTGGTTTAACTTTCGCATTACCACAACATATTGTGAAGTGTTGCCGGGATTCTTTATTTACACAAAGCTAAAGGGCTTGCGAGCTTTGCTCAAACAGAGAGAGTTTATCTATCCTTGATGACAGAACAAACTTTAGAAGATGGTCTGGTTTTACGTACAATCAGCGCCGGATACACAAGCGATGCGGAACAATTGCCGGATTTTTATGTCCGTATCTTTGGTGATGATGGCGACACGCACCCGGAACGGCACGCACGCTGGACACTGGATTTACTGTCTGGTCATCATCCGTCCGTGACGATGGATGACATATGGTGTGTGGTGGATACGACACAGAACGACAAACTTGTTTCTGCATTGTTGTTACTGCCGCAAACGTGGTGCTATGAAGACGTGCCGTTCGGCGTGGGGCGCGTAGAACTCGTCGCTACAGACAAGAACTACCGCAATAAACGTCTCGTCCGCCGCATGATGAACGCCCTGCACGAAAGAAGTGTATCATCCGGCCACCTGGTGCAATCCATCACCGGGATTCCGGCCTACTATCGGCGCTTTGGTTATGGGATGTCTTTACCATTGGGCGCGGCATCGGAATTAAACATCGCGCAAGTTCCCAAGCTGAAGGAAGGCCAAACAGCAAAGTATAGCCTGCGCCCTGCCACAGCACAGGATGCGCCAAACATCACCCGATGGAGCAAAGAGCAAGCTGAGGATGCGCTTTTAAGTGCTGTGCGCGATGAGGCCGGTTGGCGTTATGAAATTGACGGCAAAAGCGAAGGCTCAACGGTTAAAGCTGACCTATTTATCATCCAACAGCACGCCCCTGCACAGGATGTCGGCTATATCATCGTCCGTACATTTGCCGGGTTTCCCCATATTCAGGTATTTTCATATATGGTCAGTAAAGCAAGTTCCTATCTGGACACATTTGATGATGTCATGCGGGAACTCGTCACGTATGGCGAGCGCATCCATGCACAAGCTGACGATAAGCCTAAAAACATCCTGTTTGAAACGGCTGTCCCGGAAAGCGTCGAGATGCTCGTCCGCAAGACAAACGGCCTGCTCTACCCATTCCCCTACGCATGGTATCTGCGTGTTCCGGATTTGGGCGCGTGGATGCATCGCATCGCGCCCGTGCTGGAACGTCGCCTGGAAGGGTCTGCCGCGCATCGCTTCACAGGGGAAGTTAAGTTTAACTTTTATGACTTCACCGGTTTGTTGATGCGTTTTGAAGACGGCAAGTTAAAAGCCGCCACACATGGTAAAATCGACTTTAAGCAAGGTGTTAATGGCGGCTTTCCCGACAATTCATTCTTGAATGTCATCTTTGGCAAAAATTCTGTTGATGAGCTACGCGCCGTCTATGCAGATTGCTGGGTGGACAAAACCGGACAAATCGCGGTTGACACACTCTTCCCCAAAAAACGTTCGCTTATTTATCCGATTGCCTGACATGACTCAACAATCTCCACAGGAATACTTCCGGCTTATCCTGCTTACTGTCGTCGGCCAGGCTTACGGCGCGGCGGGGTACGTCCTACAGGAGCGTCCCGTACAATGGGCGGGGGGCTTGTTTCGGTTCATAAAACCATCAGAAGATGGACTGTATCACCTGATTGATTATCAACTGTTGGCCTA
>DAIMZF010000075.1:5738-15177 GCA_036734085.1 Aggregatilineales bacterium | reverse complement strand
CGTTAGCCACCAACAATAGCGGAAAAACGCCGGATGACTATGTGCAGAAGCTAGCTGGAATGGGCGTCTATGATGTACCAACGGAACGCATCGTCACATCGGGCACAGCGACGGCGGCTTATCTGCAAACGCGCTACCCGGCAGGGACACGAGTTTATGTTTTCGGCATGGACGGTCTGCGCCAGATATTAGACACCGCCGGGTTTGATGTCTACGGTGACGAACCGCCACAGGCCGTCATCGTCGGCGTGAACTTTGACCTCAACTATGACACATTGACGCAGGCCGCGCTCTACATCCGCAACGGGGCGGATTTCATTGGCACGAATCCCGACAAGACGTTTCCTTCGCCGTTGGGGTTAGTGCCGGGTGCGGGGAGCCTGATCGCGGCATTACAGGCCGCTACGGATGCCACCCCCATTATCATCGGCAAGCCCGCCGCGCCGATGTTTTACACCGCGCTGAACATCACACGCACAAGCGCGGAGTCTACGTTGATGATTGGGGACAGACTGAACACAGACATCATCGGCGGGCGCGATGTAGGGATGCAGACCGCACTGCTGTTTACCGGTGTCACGACACCGGAAGACCTAACCCAACCCGACAACAGCATCTGGCCGGATGTAGCGTATGAAGGCTTGCCGGAATTGCTGAAGGCGTGGGCGGGTGATAAGTGGTATCTGGATAAGCAGAAGGTCAAAAAAGGCCGCGTATGATGCTCAGCCGACGCGCATTATTGCAAGCGTTGGGTTGGGGGAGTGCGGCGCTGATGACCTCCCGCTTTGTGCCCCAAGCCCATGCACAGACCAATGTACAAGATAGTGATGTGCGCTTATTAGACTCCCGCATCAAAGAGATTATCGGCAGTGCCGCCGTCGGGCTGGATATTCGCCGCATTGATTGGTCTCGAGGCGAAGCGGATTTTGCAATCCAGCACAACACGGAATCTTACTTCCCGGTGGCTAGTTGCTTTAAAGCGATGGTTGTGTTGTACTATCTCGTCATGACGCCCCAGAACGAATGGCAGATTGACGAGCGATCATCGGCATATCGTGTCGCTGTCTTCAGCAACAATCCGCTAACGGGTGATTTATTGCAATCCACCGCCGAACACTTCCCAGGCAACGCAAACCCGATTGTAAAGTTTAACAACTGGGTGCGCGAAGCCCTGATGATCCCTAGCGGAATCGTCAGTTGGGATTGGCCGGGTAGCCCCACTGTGGGCTGGGCTGACCGCCGTCATGCCGCCACACTCGCACAAAATGTCAGCTATCGCGGCGCAAATTATCTGGTAGATAACATCTACCGCCCGGTAGATTTTGCGGATTTTTGGGCACAGTTGCTCAAGATTAGGCCGTTATACGGGTGGCGACAAGCAGAGCCAGCCGTGCAGACCGCGCTTGAGTTATTCTCCATCCCGGCGACAGGCTATCAATCGCCCATCGAACGAGCGTGGGGGGCATACATCGGCAAGGATGGCGTCATCCCGGCGGCGGATACCCTCATCGGCGCACGAGTGATTAACGACACAGGCATTATCCTTGTTGGTCAAACGCCTTATGTCGTATCCGCAATGTCGCTGGATGGCGAATACTTCTTTGTGCAACTCCTGCGCCGTATATTAGAACTTGTTGCAACCTACGAATCACGTCGGATAAGCTGACCAGGATAGCCAATCTATGCAACTTCATGGCCTGACGACCCCATTAAGAAAGAGCGACGCGCTAGCGGAACTCATCACAGCATTACGCGCTAACACCAGCGCACAAATTAACCTGATGCGGGCGGCGCGGCCTTATGTGGTGGGCGCATTAAGCGCGGCGTGGGGTGGCCCGGTCATCGTCATTACCGGGCGCATTAAACGCGCTTATAACATGGCGGAGCAATTGCCCGTATGGACGATGCAGGACAGCACACCCATTTTACGCTTTGCAGAGCCAGTGCCGCAATTCTATGAACGCGCCCCATGGGGCGATGACGCCATCCGCAACCGTGCGGAGACACTGGCCGCGCTGATGGATGATAACGCCGCGCCAGTGGTCGTTACATCCGCACGGGCGCTGATGCAACGCACGCTCCCGGTGACAGACTTCCGGCAGAATACGCTACAAGTGCGCGTGGGTGAACGACATAATGTGGAAAAATTGCTGATGCAGTTCGCCGCGTTGGGCTACAACGCCGCGCCGATTGTGACCGAGCCGGGACAGTTCAGCCGACGGGGAGGAGTCATTGACATCTTCCCTATTGCCGCGCAAACGCCCACCCGCATCGACTTCTTTGATGATGAGGTAGACACGCTCAAAGCATTTGACCCCGCCACACAACGGAGCATCACCGCATTAGGAGGAATTACCATCACACCGGCGCGGGAAGTATTACCTACAGATAGCCCCGCAGTAGCGCGGACTCTGCGGGATTGGTTTGCTACTCTGCCTGCCGCACACGATGACCGCACCACGCCCATCACAGACGCGCCTTTGCTGGACAGCGGTGTGAGCTTCCCGCATATGGAGCATTATCTGCCATATATGGTCGCGCATCCGGTCAGTTTACTGGATTACGCACCGCAGGGTTCACTGATTATTATTGAGGATGTGGAAGACCTGCAAAACATCATGGAAGACTTGGCGGAGCAAGCCGCCGCCCGTCGTGCCAAGCTCATCACCAAAAATCTACTGCCACCGGATATGCCCGCGCCCTTTGTGGATTGGGCACACATCGCGGAGACATTGGCGAACCATACCGTCCTGAAGCTCAACCCTGTTGGGGGTGATTCCGAATGGGAACGACTGTTTGTGCCCGGCGGACGTTGGGGCGGCCAAGTACGGAAGATGCTGACAGATTTGCGAAGCCTGCGCGACGATGGTGAACGGTTGGTAATCATCACGGAGCAAGCCGAACGCCTGAAGCAATTGTGGTACGAGCAAGACGCCGCAGAGTTCATCCCTACCGCACAAACACTCGACTCACTCCCGGCAGATGGCTCCGTGACATTTGTAAATGGGACACTCAGCGATGGATGGACGCTCAAACTCGCTGGACTACACCTCATCAGCGATGCGGAAATCTTCGGCTGGAGTCGGCCAGAGCCACGCCGCCGCGCTTCAGTTCAGCGCCGCAAAACGCCGGAAAGTGACTATGCGGACTGGAAAGAGGGCGATTTTGTCGTGCATGTGGATTATGGCGTTGGTGCGTTTGGCGGGTTAGTTCATCGCACGGTGGAAGGCAACGAACGTGAATTTTTGCTGGTGCGCTATGCGGAAGCAGATACCGTCTATGTGCCCATCCACCAGGCCGACCGCCTGACAAAATATATCGGCGCGGATGACCGCCCGCCGCAACTGAGCAAATTAGGCAAAGCGGATTGGCAGAAAATCAAGAGTCGGGTCAAGAAAGCGGTAGAAGAAGAAGCCAGCGAATTACTCGCCCTGTACGCCGCCCGTGCCAGCACCTCCGGCTTTGCCTTTACGCCTGATGACCACTGGCAACACGAGCTTGAAGCATCTTTCCCGTATGTGGAGACAGAAGACCAACTCCGCGCCTTACGGGACGTAAAAGCAGATATGGAAGTCCCGCACCCGATGGATAGGCTCATCTGCGGGGATGTGGGCTATGGAAAGACAGAAGTCGCACTTCGGGCGGCATTTAAAGCAGTCACGGATGGCAAACAGGTGGCGGTACTCGTCCCGACGACTGTTTTAGCCCAGCAACATTACGAAACCTTCGTCAATCGTCTGGCCCCGTTCCCGGTCAAAATTGAAGTATTGTCGCGCTTCCGCGATAAAGAAGACCAGAGCCGCACCTTGCCCAAAATCGCCTCCGGCGAAGTAGACATCATCATCGGCACACACCGTCTGCTTTCTAACGATGTGACATTTAAGGATTTAGGGCTGGTCATCATTGACGAAGAACAACGCTTCGGCGTGAAGCACAAAGAGCATTTTAAGTCGCTTCGTAAGCAAGTCGATGTGCTGACGCTGACCGCGACGCCCATCCCGCGCACATTGTATATGAGCTTAACCGGCGTGCGCGACATCAGCATGATTCAAACCCCGCCGGAGGAACGCCTGCCAGTGATTACGCACGTCGGCGGCTTTGATGAGCATATCGTCCGGGAGGCCATCCTGCGCGAACTCGAGCGCGGCGGGCAGATTTTCATCGTGCATAACCGCGTCAAGACGATTGACACCCTGCGCGACACAATCGAGGAAATCGTGCCGGAAGCGCGGGTTGTCGTCGGGCATGGGCAAATGGCGGAGCGTCAACTTGAGGCGGTGATGGGCGCTTTTTCTCGCCACCAGTATGACATCCTGATTGCGACAACGATTATTGAAAGCGGCATCGACATCCCCAACGCCAACACGCTCATCATCGACCATGCGGATAATCTCGGCCTGGCGCAGTTATACCAGCTACGCGGGCGCGTCGGACGGAGTGCCCAGCAAGGTTACGCCTACTTCTTCCATCCGCGCAAAATTACGGAAGACGCGCACGCCCGTTTAGAGACACTGGCGGAAAATACGCATCTTGGCGCTGGCTTTGATATTGCTATGCGCGACCTGGAGATTCGGGGCGCGGGCGACATCCTCAGCACCCGCCAGACCGGGCAGGTCAGCGCGGTGGGGTTACATCTTTACACGCAATTGCTCACACAGGCCATCAGCCGCTTGAAGGGCGACCTGAGCGCCGACCCCACCACAGAGGCTAAAGGCATTGTGATTGACCTGCCCCTACCCGCCTACATCCCTAACGACTGGCTCCCAGAAATCGCGCTTCGTTTGCAGATTTACCGCCGCATCGCCGCTTTGACGGAACGCGCTAATGTCGAGGCCATGCGCGGCGAAATGATTGACCGCTTCGGCCAATTACCGAGCGCGGTGGATAACCTGCTGTATCAGATTGAGGTCAAGATTTTGGCACAAGCCGCCAATGCCACCCACATCATCGCTCGTGATGGCTTGTTGCAGATTAAGCTCCCGTATTTGGGGGAGATTAACCGCACCGTATTGGAGCAACATCTAGGGGATGATGTGGAAGTCTCGCGGGTGGCCGTCACGTTTCCGCTTGATGATGATGGGCTGTGGCGCTTGCGTTTGCTGGATATGCTATCCGCGCTCAAAATTGAAGTCAAACCGGAGCTTTCCGGCGGGTTATAGGTGGTTTTCCATAGGCTTTTAACGCGGGTTGTTTGCTTTTTCTAACCGTCAGGGATGAACTTTAGGACTATGATAAAAGTTCAAACCTATGTACAGAAGGCTACCATGCAACCCACAGTCAAACATCGGGTCATCCCGCCTAAGCAGACGCGCCCGCCTGTGTCACATCCCATCGCGCCACGTCCCGTCGTGCCACGTCCGCCGACAAATGCCGGGCAACCAAAGCACCACCCAACCCCACATCAGCCGCGTGCATCCACACAGCGCGGGCGGTTGGCACTTGTCATTGCGGCGGGGGCATTAGGCTTCGGTGTGTTGATGTGTGGCGTGTTTGCGCTGGGGTTAGGCGTTGTGTACGGCAACGGGATTTTACCCGGTGTCTATGTGGGCGATGTCCGACTGGGCGGAAAATCACCGGAGCAAGCGGCGCAGGCTATCGCGGCGGAATGGCACTCACTCATCCTGACAGATGGTGAACGACGCTTTAGCATGGGCTTTGCGGAACTTGGAGTCACCATTGACGCACAGGCCACCGCCCGCCAGGCTTACCAACAGGGACGCGGAGAAGGTAACGCGCTAGCCGCCATACTTGGCAGGCAGTCCGTACCGCCTATCTTCAGCATAGATCACACACAACTCGAACAGGGTTTGCAGACCTTAGCCCAACAAGTGAACATCCCCGCACAGGATGCCGGGATTCAGTTTGTGGATGGCGTCCCACAACCGCGCCCGGCACAAAATGGCCGTATCCTTGAAGTAAACAGCACGCTAAACCACATCCTCAACACACATAATTTAGCCGATGGTCGTGTGGAACTCATCATGAATTTAGCCGCGCCCGCCTTCACGGATGCTGATTCGCTCGTCCGTGCCGCCGCGCAGGTGGTTAATCAGCCGTTGAACATCCGCGTATTTGACCCGGTAACGGGGGATATTGTGGATTGGGGCTTCCCGCCCGGCGCGTGGGCGTCCTGGCTGACAGGCACAGCAAATCCCGCCAGCCCCAATGGGTTGTCTCTGCGGTTAGCAGATGCCCCCTTGCGAGAGTATCTGCGTGAGCGTGCCACCATCTTTGACGCAAGCCACTACATCGACTATGACACAGCAATCAATGCCATTCAAGACCAGATAAGCACAGGCACTAATACCAGCGCCACGCTTCGGGTGCGCCACCGTGATCGCCAGCACATCGTCCGCACGGGGGAAACACTGACCAGCATCGCGTGGGATTACGGCATTCCCTACCTGTATATTCAACAGGCCAACAACGGCCTGACATCACTTTCCACCGGGCAGAGCATCACTATCCCGCGTGCGGATTTATTCCTTGATGATTATGAGCCTGTGCCGGATAAACGGATTGTGGTCAGCATCTCCCAACAGCGCGTTTGGGTGTATGAAAACGGTGCGCTCAAGTGGGAATGGGTGACAAGCACCGGAATATCCGATAGCCCAACATGGACGGGACTATATCAGGTTATTTCGCACGTCCCCAACGCTTACGCAGGCAACTGGAATTTGTACATGCCGTACTTTATAGGTGTCTATCGGCCTATTCCCGGCGCAGAATTCACCAATGGTTTTCACGGCTTCCCCACCAGGGGCGGCGGGCAAATCCTGTGGGAAAACAGCTTAGGCCGCCGCGTAACATATGGGTGTATTCTGCTGAACAACACGAACGCGCAGTTGCTCTACAACTGGGCGGAAACAGGAGTCATTGTCGAAATTCAGGCGTAATATGGGATTGCAACGCGGGTTAATTTTGCCGTATAAATAAGGAGGATAAACAGGGGAAAAAGCACAGCTATGCAATTTACACTGTATACAGAAAAAACAGTCAGCCAATGCTTAAAAGAAATCAATGAGCGCATCCATGCCAAAGCGACCAAAACCAGCCCGGATTTGGGCGGATGGATCGATAAAGATGGCACATTCGCCATTACGTTAACCTCTAAAGTGCTACGCCGCTTCCGCCGCACCACCCGCCTGCGCGGGAGCATCTTCCGCGATAAGGGCATCACAGTTATCTCCGGTTATGTATCGGACGGCGTTAGCCCGGCATGGATGCGCGTGCTAGCCGTATTGCTCATCATCGCCTGTGGGGTTGTGGCCTTCAACGGGGAATTCATGGTCAGCCTAGTGATGGCATTTTTGGGTGCTATCTCTTATATTCCGCTACATGGTGATTATGTCAATAGCGACGCTCTGCTCGTCATCGTGGAGCGCACGCTAAAAGCCGACCCCAAGCCCCCCAAAAGCTAGCCTTTTTGCACGTTTCGCAAATTTGCGGTTCAATAGAAGCATGTTAGGTTCACCCAGATACCTGCAAAGGGGCATACAATGTTAGAGTCTTCCGTTATTGGCGTGGTTGTCGCGCTCATTTTTGTGTATAGCTTAATGGCGATACTGGTCACATACATCAACGATATTATTGTGGCACGATTAAACCTGCGTGCGAAAACACTCCGCGATGGAATCACTAATCTCGTGAGTGATGAAGACTTACAACGGCGCATTCTGGCGCATCCACTCATCGGCATTATCAAGACGCCTGATGAGACCGTCGTCACCGCGCAGGCCGTCCCCGTGCCGAAAGCAACCGACATCAACGAAAATATCACCTACATTGACCCCAAGACTTTTGTCACCGCGCTTAAGAGTCTATTGATTGTCGAGGCGGAAAAACTGCTCTATGGCAAGCTCCAGGACGCATTGGAGACTATCCCCAATTCCGAAGCAAAGTCATTTGTGCGCGAATTATTCCATAAATTGCGGCTATCCTTCACAGAGGAAACGTTCCGGGAGTTATTGCAAAAAGTCAGAGAGAACGAGTCCGAACTTGGCACAGAAATCCGCACGACATTGGATGACTTAGAGAAGTTCATCAACGCTCTGCGCTATGATAACGGCGACATGGTGACCATCATGCAGGGCATCGAGCAGATTAAAACGCCCAAGATGAAAGATACGTTGAAGTCTCTGCTAAACACCGCAAAAGACATCAAAGATGCTGAGGAGCGCCTGGCAAAGTGGTTTGATGAAGGTATGGGGCGCTTGACGGCTGTTTACTTGAAGAATATCCGCCTGGTTTCGGTGGTGGTGGCGGCGGCATTGACGATTATTTTTAACGTTGATACGCTCCATATTGCGCGGACATTGTGGGAAGATGCCGACCTGCGGCAGTCTGTAGTCGCAGTGGCCGTTGACTTTGACCGCGATGAGCTAGAGCAACAAGCAGGCCAACCGACAGAACAAGCGCGTGCGGTTGTGCAACAATTATTCGATTTACAAGTGCCCATCGGCTGGCAATGGACACCCATCACCGATGAGATGGTCACACAGAGTCAAGTGCTGGGACTGCCCGACCCTTATAATAACGCTCGCAACGGCTGGAATAGCATCAACAGCCCGTATGCAGGATCGTGGATAATTTTTAAGATAGCGGGGTTGCTGGTCACGATTATTGCGGCCTCACAGGGAGCGCCCTTCTGGTTTGATTTGTTGCGGCGGGCGACCGGACGTTAGTTAGTGTTGGTACGTGGAAGAAAAAAGGGGCGGCACAGTAGTAGCCACCCCTTTTTGTTTACAGCGGATTGTGGGTGCTAGCTACTCGCCAGCGCCCATGCCCATCTGCGCGGCAACGGCTAACGGTGCTTCTAAAATCACGGCATCAATCACATGAATCACGCCATTAGAAGCGATGATGTCCACGATAATCACGCGGGCTTCACCACCGTTTAAGACCACATTACCATCGTCATCAAGGCTAAAGCTAATCGGTGCGCCTTCCAGCAGAGTTTCCAGCACCAATTCCTCTAATGCCAGGATGTCCTCCGAAGTGAAAGCCCCAGCGACAACGTGTGCGCCCAGGATGGACTGTACCGAGATGGGGCTTTGTGTCAGCCCTTCCAGCGCACCTTCTGGCAGAAGCGCAAAGGCGTCATCAGTCGGCGCAAACACGGTGAAGGGGCCTTCGCCGCTCAGTGTTTCCGCCAGGCCAGCGAACACCACAAGGTCAACCAATGTCGTAAAGCGGCCATCAGCGATGGCGATGTCTACGATGGTGTTCCCTGCTTCGACTTCGTCAGCAGAACCAGTCGCGCCATACAGACGAGCGATTGCACCCGAGACTTGCTCCGCAGTAGACGGAACTTCCACTTCTTCCACTTCTGCAACTTCTTCGGCTTCCTCAACTGCCGGAGCGTCTAACAACGCACCAGAGATGGGGTCAACGCCGGTTTCCAGTTCGCCAGCTTTCAGTGCTTCAAACGTGGCTTGTA
>DAIMZF010000075.1:0-5638 GCA_036734085.1 Aggregatilineales bacterium | reverse complement strand
GGCCGAAGTCTGCCGCCGCACGTTGCATCCCGGCGTTCGCCAGTGCGTTGAAGTTGCCATCGTCGATACCGCCCTGGTCAGTCACCAAACATACACTGGTGATGAGTCCGGCCACGACTTCTTCAGCCACTTCTTCTTCAGTCTCGACTTCTTCAACTGCTTCTTCAGTCTCGCCAGCTTCTTCGGCTTCCTCAACTGCCGGAGCGTCTAACAACGCACCAGAGATAGGGTCAACGCCGGTTTCCAGTTCGCCAGCTTTCAGTGCTTCAAACGTGGCTTGTACCTGGTCAATCACTTCTTGCGCCACGTCCGCATCGTGCGATGGTGCAAAGCCGATGCCATCGTTGGCCGCTTCCAGCAGGTAGTTACTGCCGCCCAAGAAGGTGAACCCTTCCGCGCCGACCAAGCCTGCTACCATGTCATACACGCCTACGTCCACACTCTTCAGTGCGCTCGTAATCAGGTTCTCCGCGCCGGGACTTTGCCCGCCGTCAAAGTTCGTGAAGTATTCGTCCTGGTCAACGCCGATGGCCTTCACGCCTTCTGCCGCCGCGTACTGGATTGCACCAGTGCCCGTGCCGCCGCCTGCGCCAAAGATCACATCTGCACCTTCACCGATGAATTGCTCCGCAATCGTCGCGCCTAGCGCGGCATTCACAAAGCTATCGGTGTATTGACCTAATACGGTGATGTCCGGGTTGATGTAACGTGCGCCTTGCTCGAACCCGTTACGGAACTTCACCACTGCTGGAACGTCGATGCCGTATACGCCAGCAATCACGTTAGTTTCGGTGACTAATGCCGCCATCACGCCGACCAAAAAGCCTGCTTGATCTTCGCGGAAGACCGTGCCAACCAGATTTTCCGGTTGCCCATCAAAGAATTGGTCAACCCCGATGAAGAACACTTCCGGGTTGGCGGTGGCGGCGGTGATGCTGGCTTCTTCCATCAGGAAGCCGACCGTCACGACCACATTAGCATTGCTGTCGATGCACGCCTGGATGTTCGGGGCATAATCCGCCGCAACGGTGGATTCAATCACGGTGGCTTGCAGGCCGAAGTCTGCCGCCGCACGTTGCATCCCGGCGTTCGCCAGTGCGTTGAAGTTACCATCGTCGATACCACCTTGGTCAGTCACCAAACATACGCTGGTGATGAGTCCGGCCACGACTTCTTCAGCCACTTCTTCTTCAGTCTCGACTGCATCAACTACCGCTTCTTCAGTCTCAACTTCTTCTACCGCTTCTTCAGTTTCCTCAACTGCTGGCGGTAACAGCACGCGGTCAAGCACATGGATGATACCGTTGGTCGCGCCCACATCCACACGGATGACGTTCGCATCGTTCACGGTCACGCCTGCGTCACTTACGCCGACGACGACATCCAGCCCGGCCAGCGTGGTGACGCTTGCGCCGTCAAGGGTCACGACAACTTCTGACGGGACTTCGCCCTCAACCACATGGTAAAGCAGAATGGTGGCGAGGTCTTCATTCGCTAGCAGTTCTTCCGCCGTTACGCCCAGTTCGGCCAGCAGATTAGCGAAGGCTTCGTCAGTCGGGGCGAAGATGGTGAACGGGCCACCTGTGGCTAAGGTTTCGGTCAGGCCAGCAGTTTCGATAGCCGTCAGCAGAATGGTGAAGTCACTCTCAACCATCGGTGCGTCAACAACTGGTTCTTCGACTTCAACCTCTTCGGTTGCTTCCTCAGTCGCTTCTTCAGCTTCGACTTCTTCGGTTGCCTCTGCAACTTCTACCGCTTCCTCAGTTACTTCTTCAACTTCGACTTCTTCTTCGGTTGCTTCTTCAGTTGGCTCTTCAACCTCAACTTCTTCAGTCGCTTCTTCGGTTACTTCCTCAGTTGCTTCTTCAGCTTCAGATTCTATGACGATTGCGGTTGCAGTTTCGTCAAGTTCTGATGCTTCAGTGGTTGCTTCGGGGATAGCAGTCGCGGATGAATCACCGCCGCCCCCACAGGCCGCGACAACCAACGTCACTGCAAGCAACATAGCCAGTAGTAAACGCATTTTATGTGGCATAGTTCCTCCAAAAGAATTTTGCACTCGTTAAAGGTGGGTTTTCAATCAACTTATGATTTTAACACTCTAATGCAAAAGGGCAAAATGAAATTCGCCCCAAAACCTGCTAAAACGTGATATTGCCTTAAGCTTTGCTTAGGATTTAAGAGAATTGGCACGAAAAAGCCGCAGATTTTAACTATCTGCGGCTTTTGCCTAGCAAGGTAAAAGATTTTTACACGGTGATATCGCGCCGTTGGAACGCCCATAATGACGCCCCGATAGCAAGCGCAGTCAAGCCAAACATCACAATCACATGCGCCCACACGATGCCATCCTGCATCACACTGGTGCTGTCGTAATAACTGAAGAACGACAGTGCCCGCAATTGCTCCAGGATCGTGCCTTGTGCGGTCGCGCCGATGGTATCCACCAAAAAACTAGCGATGACAAACCCCACCGCGACCATGACTGCCTGCCGCCGTTCACGAATGAACGCACCCGCCAATGTGGTAATCGCCAGGATGAAGGTCATATTGGGTACGATGGCGATGCTGGCATTAAACAGCCCTTCTACCGACATCCCGGTATCAAACAGCGCGTTGCCGCCTATCATGCACACCAGAAACAACACAACGAGCATGATGAGCGTTGTGAAGTATGCCGTGAACTTCTCCAATACCATCTGCCAACGCAGTAACGGTAGGCTCATGAGGGTGTCCATAGTCCCGTTGCCCTCTTCGTTGATGGTCACACGCAAGCCCATAATCACCGGATACGCGGCGAAAAACAGCAATGCCTTGCCAAAAAAGCCTACCGTGATAAAGCCTTCCGGCGTGCCCATAAAGGCAAGGTCATCCCCTGCGCCTGCCATCCGTACCAAAAACGGCGGCATACTCTCCATTAATTCAACCATCGCGGCCAACCCCCGCGCATCCGGCACAAGCGCAATCGTCAGAATGCCTAATGCGCCGAAGGCCGCGCCCCATATCAACACCTGCATCCATGTCTGACGCAAAGTTTCTTTATATACAGCTCCTAACATCGTCACACTCCTTATAAGCCAACATCACGCCGTTGAAACGCCCACACCGCACCAGCAAATAGCGCCGATGTCGCCGTCAGCAAAATGAATACATCCGCCCACACCAACCCACTCGCTACCACCCCTTGACTATCATAATAGGTAAAGAGCGACAACTTACTGGCCGCCGTCAATGCGGCGTTATCGGCGGATTCCGCTAAGAAGTCCAGAAAGTAACTGGCCGCGACCACGCCCGCCGTCGCACCAAGCGCCATCCCCTTACGGCGGACAACCGTCGCCGCAAACGCGGTAATCGCGATGATAGTCAGCGTGCCCGGTATTACGTTCAGCACGCCTAAAAACATGCGGTCAAGGCTAATCTCTATGGGAGAGAGAAACGTGCCGATTAAAAAACCGCTAAAGGATACAAGCATAATCAACACCGTGATGACCGTGTACGCGGCGAAGCGTTCCGCCACCAGTTGCCAACGTGCCAACGGCAGACTAAGCACAGTATCCATCATGCCTTCGTCCTCATCACTCGCGGTGATGTCCAGCCCTGCGCCCACCGCAAACACCGACATCAGAATCAACGCATAGGCGAAGAAGCCAAACGCGATAAATCCATCCGGCGTGCTGATGGCGGCCACATCCGTTGCGCCGAACATCAGCATTACTTCCGGCGGCATAGCCTCCAGCAAATCTGCATAGCTCTCAACCACACTCACATCAGAGACAATGCTCATCAGCAATGCGGCCAAAAAAGCCAGCCCGCCGCCCCATTGCGCCACTTGCCGCAAGCTCTGGCGGATTGTGTGCCAAAAATTTACGCCCACCATCTCAGACCATCTCCTTGATTTGTGCTGATGCCTGATGATTGACATTGGCCGGCATCGGCTGTGTCTGCCCTTCGTCATCGCCGTAGAACGTCAGGAAGATTTCCTCCAGTGTTGGCTCACGGGTTTCCAGCCGGACGATGTACTGATGCTGAAGTGCCTTGATTACCGGGTCATGGTCGCCCACCAGCCGGAATTTGAGCGTGTGCCCGTTGGCGGTGCTGATGTCGCTCACGCCTTCCAGATGCTGAACAATATCTGGCGTGGCGTCCTCGCGGAATTGCACCGTCACCCAATGGAATTTAGCCTGCGTCAAATCCGTGACGCGCTCAATCGCTTTTAGTTCACCATGCCGAATGATGCCCACCCGGTCACAGATTGCCTGAACTTCCGTCAGCATGTGCGATGATAAAAACACCGTGCGGCCTTCCTGCCGTACTTCGCGCATCAGGTTGTTAAACGTCTGCTGTAGCAGTGGGTCTAGCCCGGTGGTTGGCTCATCCAATATCAGCAACGGTGGCTTGTGCATCAGCGCGATGACCAACCCAATCTTGCGCTTGTTCCCCGTTGAATATTCGCGCACCCGCTTGGAAAAATCCAAGCCTAAACGTTCCCCAAGTTCACGTGCATAGCGTTTTTGCTCGTCGATGTTTTCACCACGTACACTGGCGACATAGTTCACCACCTGCCACCCGGTTAATCCCTTCCATAGGTTGAGTTCGCCGGGCAAAAAGCCCACCCTGCGCCGGATTTCGACGCTATCCGCGTTGACATCCAGCCCGAACAGCCTGGCATCGCCCATCGTCGGGCGGATTAAATCCAGCAATAAGCGGATGGTGGTCGTCTTGCCTGCGCCATTCGGCCCTAAAAAGCCGAAGATTTCGCCTTCATCTACATTGAGGTTAAGCGCGTTGAGGGCTTTAAACGGCACTTTACCCGTTTTATATACTTTCGTCAGGTTTTGTGTTTTGATGACAGACATTGTGCATCACTCCTTTTTTTGTGTTACCCCGTCCTGTTGTGTTTGTGCGTTAAAAGCCGCAATCATATTCAGGATGATTTGTCGGCCTGCTTCACGGTTGCCGCCGTCTTCAGGCATCAGCCAGCGATCCATCATATCCCCCATCGCATGGATGAATGTCTCTGTGGCAACCTGATGTTCTTGTGGAATAGTCACTTCGCCATAGGCTAAGCCTTGTGCCAGCAAGCTAAGGATGTAATCCACCGCTTTTGCATCCACATCCGCACGGATAGCGCCAGCCTGTTGCATGGCGATCAAAAGCGGATAGCGATTCTGCTGTTTGAAGTTAATCCACTCCGCCCCTTCTTTGGTTAAATAACTGCCGAAGATACGTCTATCGTTGCGGGTAATCGCCTTCAGCAGTTCCTCACCCACGAGAACTTCCAAAACAATTTGATAGAGAAGCCCGAAAGACCATTTCTGCGGGTCACTCGCCTGTAATCGTTGCATTACGTTGCGGCTGTAATGGTAGATTTCACGTGTGACCAGTGCATGGATAATCTGTTCTTTACTGTTGAAATGCAGGTAAATAGCGCCTTTAGAAATTCCAGCCGCGCGGGCAATATCGCTGACGGTGGTCTTGTCGTAACCGTAGTGCAACAAGAGTTCCCGCGTGGCGCTCAGTATTCGTGCTTCTCGTTCTTCGCTCATATCTTGACCTTTTGACCCATTACATACATCTGGTCAAATCGTACACCCGCTTTGAACCCTCAAGACCCCCAAAGATTAGGGGGTATGGGCAA
>DAIMZF010000074.1:0-15185 GCA_036734085.1 Aggregatilineales bacterium | reverse complement strand
GTGGGCGCGGGAAATCAGCTAACTGGTCACATGGCCTGGTCATAGGGTATTAACCATATGACCATCAAAGACCATACTCCCGTCCGATGTGTGAAGACGGTAAAGAGCCTATCATTGTATCTATAAGCAAGTAGATAAGTTAACGAGGCAAAAACAATGATGGCAGTTATCGAACCCAAAGATGAAAGACTTTACCTTCAATACACCCGCTCACTAGAACTCGCATTGATGGTGCTTTCCAGAAATGAGGAAGTTAAGTTCGCCAACATCATTGAACTCAGCACCTATTTAGGTTGTGCGGATACACGCACTGGCCTACAGGTACTTCAGCAGATTTGCAAACGCTATCACCTGCGTTGTCAGTTCAACGATGATGGGGTGCGCTTGTTCAACGCCAATGTAAACCTGAGCGGGCAAGCTTAATCACATGGTTTATAACAAGGGGTAATCTCCCGCATGACGCCGCCGACGCTCTCATGTTACAATAGCGCGGTGTATTGTGAGGAGATAAACCCCCGATGGCAAAATTCCGCCCTATATGGCTGGCGCTTATTGTATTTACAGCAATTATCACACTTCCCCTTCACCCTTCAACATCCCCTGCTACCGCCCAAGTCGCGGACTTAATCACGATTGAAATTGAGCAAGCCGGGTTTGGCGGCCTGTACCGCGCCGATGACTGGACGCCCTTACGGGTGCGGCTGACGAATCGCGGCACAGACTTTAGCGGGCGGGTTGTCGTCCGGCCAGAGACCAGCAACGCCCTGCGCGATACTTACACCGTGCCCATCACGGATTTAGCACGCCCCATCGCGCCATCGCTGGAAACAGTCGCTACTACATTTTTGTATCTCATCGCCGATGGTGGCGATTTAAACCTGCGGGTGGAATTGCTGGATGATGCCGGGCGTACCGTCGCCGGGACGGACGCTTTCCTGCGGAGCATCGCCCCGCGTGATGGGCTGTATATCACCATCCCACCCGGGCGCAACCTCAACTTGGATACGGCTAGCCCGGCTGGACTGACCGCCCAACAAGCGGATTGGTCAATCGCGGATATTCCAGACCGTGCCGGGAGTCTGGGCGCAGTGGATGTCATCATCTTTAACGATGTGGATACAAGCGCACTCACCGCCGGGCAAACGCAGGCACTCCGGGCATGGGTGCAGTCCGGCGGGCATCTGGTCGTCACAGGCGGGGATGGGGGCGCATCCACCGCATTAGCGGATTTACTGCCGTTTACCGCGCAGGGCACAACCACTGCGGATTCGTTCCCCGCGTTAGTCAGCCTAGCCGGACGCCGTGCGGAACAACTGAATGGGCAGACGCTCATCACTACGGGCACGCCGACAGCCAACGGGCGCATCCTCGCAAGCACCGCCGATGACCTGCCGTTGATTGTGCGTGGTGAAGTCGGGCATGGCACGGTGGATTTTCTGACGTTCAACCCCTCGCTTGTGCCGTTTAATCGCTGGTCTGGGATGCGCGATTTATGGTTTACACTATTCACTTCCACGCCAGCCCAACCGGGCTGGGCGACAGGCTTTCATAGTTGGGACTTTGCCCAGACCGCCGTCGAGATTTTGCCGGGTATTGATTTACTGCCGTCGGCGTGGTCATTAATCCTGTTTTTAGGCGCGTATATTCTGATCATCGGCCCACTGAATTACATCGTGCTTTCACGCCTCAACCGACGCGGCTACGCCTGGCTCACCATTCCCATTTTTATCGGAATCTTCAGCGTGTTAGCGTATACCGTCGGCTTCGAGCTTCGCGGTAATCTTGTCACACTCAGCAGATTAAGCGTAGTACAGACGTGGGCAAACAGCGAAGACGCTCAGGTTGACCAACTCGTCGGCTTGTTAGCGCCCCGTCGCGGGGATTATACGCTCGCCTTGCCCGATTCGCGTCTGCTCCGTCCGTTGGGGCGCACCACGCTTTTCTCTGGATTAAGCACACGCAGTGACAATATAGAAATCCGCCAGAGCAACACATTCTCCGCCGTTAACTTCCCGGTGGACGCCAGCTTTCTGGCAGGGTTCAGCACCACCGGGACGATACCGCGCCCGGCCATCTCCGGCACAGTCACCGTGACCACCGACATACTCGGCAATGCCAACCTGCGCGGCTTCGTCCGCAACGATAGCGGCATCACCTTACAGACGCCCATCATCGTGACATCTGGCTCTGCTTATGCCATCGACGCACCGCTAGCGGGCGGCATCCGGGATTTTGATACTAACTTTGTGAATATCTCCGTGCGCGAACCCGCGTCCCCCTCCGCGCTGGAAGTCAGCCGGGGCAGTGGCGCGATTAGTGGCCTAACGCCCTCACGCGGCGGACGCGCCCGCACCTATGCCCCCACCAACATTGAGACATTGCTGACTTATATCTCGTTTAACCCGGCCCCCACAGAAAACGAATTGCGCGAGCTAGAGCGCCGCACCGCGTTTTTAAACGCCTTCATCGACGACCAGTATTTTTCCACCGGGCGCGGCAACCGTGTTTTCCTCATCGCCTGGGCGGATGCGCCCGTGCTGAATGAACAGATTACGAACGAGCAAGTCCGCGAGATTAACACCACGCTCTACATCATCGAGTTGGATGTGCAACACAACACGGACGGTAACACCCGCACCATCACACAAGACCAATTCACATGGGTGGCTGTGGAGCGCGATACAACGCTAAACATTGGCCCGGTAGTGATGGATGGCCTGACGGACTTAACACTCGGCTTCCGCTTTACACCTCTGCCCGGCGCAATGCTTGACCGTGTGGATAGCCTGACGCTGATTCTTGACAGAGGCGCAAACACCAGCCCAGTAGGGGGCACAATCCAGCTATGGAATTGGGGATTAGGCCGTTGGGAAACACAACGCTTTGATACATCCATGCGGCTACAGGTCAACAACCCGGCACGCTTCATCGGCCCACTAAACGCCATCCAGATACAGACGTTGCCGCGCCAGGTGGAAGGCGGCTTAAACTCCGGCACGCCGTCCCTGTCGCGCATCGGCATAGAGCAAAGCGGCGGGTAAAATTTGCAAAAATAGAGCCAATTGGTTGCATAAAGGCAGGATGGTTCGTGCCTGTCTGCTTATTTACGTTACAATTTGTCCTTTACGGATAAGCAACCAATCCTAAAGGACGCACACAACATGCAAAAGATTTACATTCACAACGGCACATTAATTGACGGCAACGGTGCAGACCCCATCAAAAACGCCGCCGTGCTGGTTGAAGGCCAAACCATCACCGCCGCCGGTGCATCCGCCAGCATCCCCGCGCCGCCGGATGCACAACGCATCGACGCGAAAGGCGGGTTCATCCTGCCCGGCCTCATTGATACCCACGTTCACATGATGTTTGAGTACACCAACCCCTACCACATGATGCAACAGCCGTTTTCTCTGCGTTTTTACGATAGTGTGGTCTACATGCGGCGCACACTGGATGCTGGCATTACCTCCGTGCGCGATGCAGGCGGCGCGGATTTAGGGCTGAAGGTCGCCCAACAGCAAGGCATCATCGCCGGGCCGCGTGTGTTGATTAGCACCGCCGGACTCAGCATCACCGGCGGCCACAGCGACGGCATGTTACCTTCCGGCGTGGACTTTGAACTGTTCCCGTCTTATCCCGGAATGCCCTATAGCATGGTGGATGGCGTGGATAACGTGCGGGCACGGGTGCGGGAAGTGTTACGCGCTGGCGCGGATGTTATCAAGATTATGGCGACAGGCGGCGTCCTGAGTTCTAACGACCATCCGGACTTTATCGGCTTTAGTGAATCCGAATTGCGCGCGATTGTAGAAGAGGGCGAAAATCGGGGTGGCGTCAAGGTCATGGCGCACGCACAAGGGCTGGAAGGCATCAAACTGGCGGTACGCACCGGGATTTACAGCATCGAACACGGCCTGCACCTGGACGACGAAGCCTGTGATTTGATGCTGGAGCGGGGCACGTTCCTTGTGCCCACGCTGATCGCGCCCGTCGGCGTTGTAGAGGCCGCCCGCGCCACCGGGAGCATTCCGGAATACAGCCTGCAAAAGGCGCTCGACAGCATCGAAGCCCATGCGGAAAGTATCGCGTTGGCTGTGCGGCGTGGCGTCAGGATTGCGATGGGCACGGATGCGGGGGTTATCCCACACGGAACAAACCTGCGTGAGCTAGGCTTGATGGTACGCTGTGGCATGTCCCCGATGGATGTGATTGTCGCCACCACCAAGACCGCCGCCGAGTGCATCCAACGTGCGGACACACTCGGCACAGTAACGCCTGGCAAGTTGGCTGATGTGATTATCACCAAAACAGACCCCTTAGCGGACATCACCACGCTGGAAGATACCAACAACATCGCGCTGGTGATGCAGGGCGGCACGGTGCATAAGGACATCCTCAACTAAGCACGAATTTTATCCTGATGCTATCATGGGGTTTAATCACTGTTTGTCAGTTTTTTGTTTGTCAGTTTGATGAAAAGGATTAAGCCCCATGCGTTATATTTTTACTCTGCTGGTCTGCCTTGTGTTTGCCCTGCCCGCGTTTGCCCAATCTGAGGCGGAAGACGACCGGACACTATATATCTGCCAAACGGATTTTGACGATTTAATCGCAGACCTGGAAGGCATAGCGACCGCGTTAACCCCCGATAGCGACGTGACCGATGCTTACAACGACCTGAATATGCTTATCACGGCGCTAGACAACCTCAGCGCGAATTGCTTCCGCATCGGCCTCACCGGGCCAGCAGTCATCGGCATAGACACCACCCGTTACTTCACCTCTGATGAGCTTATTTCGTTTGAATACCCGGCTTCTTACATCATCGATGAAGACTTCGCGCCCGATGCCACGCTGTTTGTCAACAGTCTTGATGTAGTCCCGCTTTTCGAAAGTTCATCCCCTGCCTTCCCGGATGGCGAATACGGCTTTGGCTTCCTACAGGAGGGAATCTACAACCCGGATGAAGACTTCCGTATTACGTTGGATACCGACCCTCAGGAATGGCTTGATGAATTATTTTTATTCCCAGACGATATAATCGGCTTGCCGGAAATCCGCCTGTTTAACGATTATCCCGGCGCGGTAGTGCGTTACACAAGCGAGAGTTTGTTTGCGACCATTATTTCTGTTCAACTGCCAAACGACAGTATAGTGTCTTTTATAGGCGGCAGTAGCGAAGCCGACTCCGACTTCTTGTACGAACTACTGATCTTCATCGCGGATACCCTGCGCTACACACCCTAACGCTAACCGGACGACTGTCCGCCGCTATCTAGGATTATCCCGGCTTTTCATGTAAAGTCAGGTTATTCTGGATCGTCTAATAGCAGACTGTCGTCTTTAGTTTATCGGAGTAGTTGACCTATGGTTATCAAGCGTTTTCTGGCTGTTTTGGTGTTTTTTGCAATTGCGGGCATCGCGTCGAGCGTTCACGCACAGGATTCCGAGACGACCAACCCCAACGAACCGCAATTGGGCTTGCCCGCCAGCGTGATACAAAGCTATGCGCCCAATATCGAGCGCATCGGCGTGAGCAACGCCATTCTTAATCGCCGCGATTACCGTCAGGTCAATGGCGCGGTCAATGTGGTGGATGCACCCGGCAGTAACAATGTGCTGTACTCGCGCGAAGCACGCACTTACTACGTGAGTGTGATGCAAATTGTCGGCGATTGGGCGGAGATTAATCCCGGCGAATGGATACCCGCCAGTGTGTTAGGCCCGGTCAATCCATCCCGTTTGAACGGCGTGCTGTTCCCGGATGGGCTGGAAGTGCTGGAATACCCCATCGGCTTCACGCGGACGAGCGTCGCGTTCTGGAGTACCGTACCCGGCGAAGAAGCACCCATCACCAACGAAAACGCCTTCGCGCCTTACAGCATGTTTCATCTGTTTGCGGAAGTAGAAGCGAATGGGCAACTGTGGTATCAGGTGGGTGTAGACCAATGGCTCCCCGCAAACCTGATTAATGTCCTGATGCCTGTGGAGCGCCCCGCAGAGGTGGATACGCGCATCTGGATTGGTGTCGATGTGGAAAATCACTTCGTCATGGCCTATGAAGATGACAAGATGGTGTTTGCCGCACTCAGCGCCAGTGGCAACCCGCTAACCCCCACCGAAGCCGGGCTTTATCGCATCTATCTACAGTACAATTCACGCTATATGACCAGTGGCACACCCGGCGATTACTGGTACTACTACGTGGAAGACGTGCCCTATACGCTGTACTTCAACGGCGACCAGGCCTTGCACGGCGTTTACTGGCACGATAACTTCGGCACATTCCAGAGCAACGGCTGTGTTAATCTCTCCATGAACGACGCTTACTGGCTGTTTAACTGGGCGGTGGATTATATGTTCCTTGAAGCAAGTGGTGGCTCGGAATGGCCGCTTGTCTATGTGTATGGGGAATATCCACCGGAAGAAGAATGGGAATAAGCCAAGTTACAAGGGGCGTGATGTCGGTATTCATCATGCCCCTTGTTGTTTAACGCAATTCCAACGGCACAAATATCCACATTGCCGCTAAAAATACCGTCATCAGCAACAACGCCATCCACAAATCAATGCTCGGCAAAAATACGATCAAAATTACGGGTAAAACAATAATCATCGTCCAGTAAGGCACGCTGAGTTTTGTATTGCAGTTTTTGCACCTTACAGTGCGTGCTGGGCCAAGGGTCATTTTCTTTAGCATCCCCATCGCCTCATGGTTACAACTAGGGCATTCGTTCATCAGGCTTTATCCTCAACGTCATGTACAAGGCAAGATATATTTACATCATAATATACATGATGTTAAAAATCGTGCCAGCCTATAGCCATGCCCTGCAAACTACGAACGCTTGCCGTATTTGCGCTCGCCCGTGAACAACTGCTTCAGCCGGAATAAATCCGTGCGCGAAGTCATATCCAGGCTCATCGGTGTGACGGAAACCATCTTCTGATGTAACAGCACATGCACATCGGAATCCGGCTCTGCTTTGGAGGCGTCCGTGTCGTATTTGTAGCCCAGTCGCCCAATATCTGCCTGTGACGCACGTTCCGGGCGTGTCGGCCAGTAGACACGGCGACGGCTGAGGCGCGTCACCCACCATGGAGTATCCACCGTCGCGTCCAATGGAATGTCGATTTTCAGCAAATCAATGTCGTCCGGCATACCTTCAGAATCCAGCAACCATTGGCCGAACATTTTCGAGAAGTGCGCGGCGGCGTCAAAGTTGACTTCCGGTGAATAGGTCAAATGCAGGTCATGCGGCGTCTGTTGCGAGACAGCAATCGCCTTGATGCCCAAGCTAGCCGCTTCTATCGCCGCGCCGACTGTGCCGCTAATCGTGACCCCATTACCCGTGTTATCCCCATAGTTAATGCCGGATACAACCAGCGACGGCAATTCACGAGAAAGCTCCAGTACCCCATGCTGTACGGCCTGTGCGGGTGTGCCATCCACCGCATACGCCGTACACCCTTCTACTGGAATTTCCATCACTTCTTCCGCCGGGTAAATGCGCCCTTCGCTGAAAACGGGCATACTGCGCCCCATCCCGCTTTGTTGCTCACGCGGGGCAACAACCAGCAGTTCACCGATGCCGACAAAGGCGCGGACAACCGCCCATAAGCCCGGTGATTGAATGCCGTCGTCATTTGTGAACAAAATGATGGGTGGATTTTGCTGATTTTCGGCCATAGCCTTTACGCCTTTTGGTTAAATTAATGAATATGGGGCTAGGTTAGCAGACATCCGTTAACAAAATATTAAGCCATCAACGCTAATTCATAAAGCATATGTGCCCCAAAATGTGTAGCAGATGAAAACCCCTTGTACACATTACACAACACTTTTGACAGTTAATATCAAACCCCTCTAAGCTAGGAGGTAGCTCCGACAAGGAGTCCGTGCAAACTTAGAAGAATTTAGGAGTGCAAAAAGCATGAGTAAAAAATTTTTAAGCCTCACGCTAATACTTGCCCTGATTGCGGCAGTATTTAGCTCTGTCCAAGCGCAAGACGACGGCCTGTTGTTCCCGGTTGGTGACGGCGACTTTTCATGGTCAGACCTTGAAGCGTTTGAAGGCTACGACATGGGCGGCGAGGAAGTCATCTTCTTTGGCCCATGGGAAACCGATGACCGCGTTTCTGTCGAGAACGTCGTCGCTTACTTCAATTCTGTAGTCACCAATGGTAGTGTGACCTACATCGGCTCGGATAGCTTCGAGCAACAAATCGTGATTGACGTTGAAGGCGGCGACCCGCCCAACTTAGCGGCCTTCCCGCAACCCGGCCTCGCGGCCAACCTTGCCGCGCGTGGTGGCCTCGTCCCTGTTGGCGATGAGTACCGCGACTTCGTGCTGGAAAACTACGCCGCCGGTCAATCCTGGGTTGACCTCGCCACCTACGCCGACTCAAGCGGTGAAGACCAATTCTACGGTATCTTCTACAACGTCAACCTGAAGAGCCTGGTATGGTACGTGCCGGATAACTTCGACGAAGCTGGCTACGACATCCCGGAAACATGGGAAGACCTGCTGGCGTTGACCCAACAAATTGCTGATGACGGCGCAACCGCATGGTGCATCGGCATTGGTTCGCAGGCCGCCACCGGCTGGCCCGCCACCGACTGGGTGGAAGACATCATGCTCCGTACCGTAGAGCCGGAAGTCTACCAACAATGGATTGACAACGAAATCCCCTTCACCGATGAGCGCGTACAAAACGCTATCGAACTGTTCGGCGAAATCGCCCGTAACCCCGACTTCACCCGTGGCGGTGGCGCTGGCGTACAGACGACCGACTTCCGTGATGCTCCTGGCGGCCTGTTCACCGTTCCGCCGGAATGCTACATGCACCGTCAAGCCAGCTTTATCGCGGCTTTCTTCCCTGATGAAGTAGAAGTCGGCGTTGACGTAGACTTCTTCTACTTCCCGCCGATTGACGAAGACCTGGGCCGTCCGGTTCTGGGTGGTGGTACGGTCATCACCATGACCCAGGACACCCCCGCGACCCGTACCTTCTTCGACTTCCTGACCACCCCGCTTGCTCATGAGCTGTGGATGGCACAAAGCGGCTTCCTCACCCCGCACAGTGGCGCAAACGTGGATACCTACTCCAACGACTTGCTCCGCCGTCAAGGTGAAATCCTGCTCGAAGCTGACACCTTCGGCTTCGACGCTTCCGACCTGATGCCCGGCGCGATTGGCGCAGGCGCATTCTGGACAGGCATGGTGGATTATGTCGGTGGCGCTTCTGTGGAAGACGTGACCAACTTCATCCAACAAACATGGGATGAACTCGACTAAAGTTGTAACGCAGTAAATCCTTACAAGGGGGCAAGCGACATGCTTGCCCCCTTGTGTACACACAACATAGGTTATTTATAGTTAAAAATCCATGTTTTACGCAATGAATATCGGGCAAGGTACTAACGTTTGAAAAATCAGGTGATTGACTAAAGGGGCATGATGCGTCATGCCCCTAGTCGTACACACTAGCCGAGTCGTAACGTTTGTAACTCGCCCCTTATCAAGACCCTTTAGGAGGCATACCCTATGGAACAAATCATCGCCTCTGTTCAGGCAATTATCATCGGCGTCGGCGGGATGCTGATTTACTTCTACGGCGCAAACCTAATCTTAGACCGCCTCATCGTCGACCAGGTGGCCGCGAATGGCACGGTCATCAAATCTCGCCTGAACCTCCGCGAGGCTATCCGCCCGTACATCTTCATCGGCCCCGCAGTGATTCTGTTGGGTGTTTATCTTGTCTATCCCGGTCTTCGTACCGTTTACCTCAGCTTTTTTAACAGCCGTGCGACAGAGTTTGTCGGCTTCAGTAATTACGAATGGGCGCTGAACGATCGCGGCTTCCAGATCTCCGTGCGGAATAATATGCTGTGGTTATTGGTTGTACCGTTCGCCAGCACAGCACTCGGCCTCATCATCGCGGTGCTTGCCGACCGCGTGCGCTGGGGGGCATTTGCAAAGTCGCTCATCTTCATGCCGATGGCGATTTCCTTCGTCGGCGCGAGCATCATCTGGCGCTTTATGTATGCGTATTCCCCGCCCGGCGAACAACAAATCGGCCTGCTGAATGCCATCATCACACAAGTGGGCGCACAGCCGCAGACGTGGTACACACAACCCCCACTTAATAATCTGGCGTTGATGGTCATTCTCATCTGGATCCAAACCGGCTTTGCGATGGTTCTGCTCTCCGCCGCCTTGCGTGGTGTTCCAGACGAAACGCTGGAAGCGTCCCGCATCGACGGTGCGAATGAAATACAGGTGTTCTTCAACATCATGATTCCCCAGATTATGGGGACAATCGTCGTCGTCATGACAACCATCATCATCGTTGTGCTTAAGGTCTTCGACGTGGTGTTGACGATGACGGACGGACAGTTTGAAACGGAAGTGTTGGCGAATTATATGGACAGGCGTATGTTCAGGGGCGACCCGGACTTCGGGCGCGGTAGTGTCATCGCGGTTGCCATCATGATTGCCATTATCCCCATCATGTATTGGAACATCCGGCGCTTCCAGCAAGAGGAGAAGGCACGATGAGTACGACCATTCAACCGCAATCGACCACAGTCAACAAAATAGAACCAACCACGCTGACCACGCCGAAAGCGAACGTACAACAATTCGACTTCAAGCGCTTCTTTGGCTGGTTCACCTTGCGGGCATCACTCATTCTGCTGTGCTTAATCTGGACTGTTCCATCCGTTGGCCTGATGATTACGTCCCTGCGTGAACCAGACGCCATCCGTAATTCTGGCTGGTGGACGGCGCTCACCCCTGCTACATCCCTTGCGAATGCACGCACTAGCACAACAGTTATTGAGGAAGACGGGCGTTTTGTCATACGGGGTGAACTGTCGGAAAATGCGATGGGCGGCGGCGATATTTCCTCATTTGGCCTGCTCGCGCGCGACCCAACCGCGTTTGATGCCGGTGAACCCGCAGAGACCAACGACGGCCTGATGTTTGTTATCAATAATGACGGTACTTACGAGCTTTATTCCAACGAACCGTTCGAGCTTGAGCGCGGGCGGCAGTTCTATTACCAGATTACACGCCCGCCACGCTTCACGCTGGACAACTACCGCCTTGTACTGGATGCACGCGGCATCGGGCGCTCGTTTAACAACACATTCGCTGTGACGATCCCCTCGACCATCATCCCGATTGCGATTGCGGCCTTCGCCGCCTACGCCTTCTCGTGGATGCAGTTTCCGGGGCGTAAGTTCCTGTTCATCGTCGTGGTCGGCCTGATGGTTGTGCCGCTACAGATGGCGCTCATCCCGATGTTACGCATCTACAGCGACTTAGGCATACGTGGTACAATGCCGGGCATGTGGCTGGCACATAGCGCGTTTGGTCTGCCGTTAGCGGTGTTCCTGTTGCGAAATTACATCGGCACATTACCGCGTGAGATTATCGAGTCCGCGCAGATTGACGGCGCGACGCACTTCCAAATCTTCACGCGGCTGGTGCTTCCGCTTTCTGTCCCGGCGCTGGCGTCGTTCTCCATCTTCCAGTTTTTATGGGTGTGGAATGACTTACTGGTGGCGCGGGTGTTCTTAGGCTCACGGCCAGAGAATCAAGTCCTCACCGGGCAGATTCAGTCCATGACAGGCACTTACGGTAGCGACTGGCACATCATGACATCCGCCGCGTTTATCTCTATCATCGTCCCGTTGATCGTGTTCTTCGCGCTTCAACGTTACTTCGTGCGCGGCCTGATGGCTGGCTCCGTGAAGGGTGGATGATGGCCGGGCGGAATCGGAAATCTAACATCTAAAAACTACAAACTTTTAACTACAATATCCGGTAAGCATTTGCCGGATATTTTTTTATGGATTTTGCACAACGGAGTTCGACATGACCTGGTATGAAAACGCAATTTTTTACGAGCTTTATCCGCGTGCCTTTGCCGATGGCAATGGGGATGGTTACGGTGATTTTATCGGCCTGCGTAATCGGCTGGACTATCTGCAATGGCTGGGCATTGACTGCATCTGGATGACGCCCATCTATCCGTCGCCCCTGCGCGATGACGGCTACGATGTGTCCAGTTTTTACGGTGTAGACCCGATGTACGGCCTGATGGAAGACTTTAAGCTCACAGTCGATGAGATTCATCGGCGCGGCATGAAGGTCGTACTGGATTTAGTCGTCAACCATACCTCAGACCTGCATCCATGGTTTGTGGAAGCCCGCCGCAGTAAGGACTCGCCCCTGCGTGATTATTATGTGTGGTCATCCGACCCGGAAAAATACAGCGACGCCCGCATCATCTTCATCGACACGGAAAAATCCAACTGGGCGTATGACGAGCAAAGCGGCGAATATTACTGGCATCGCTTCTTCAGCAGTCAGCCGGATTTAAACTTTGATAATCCGCTTGTCCGGCAGGAGATGATTAACATTGTGGATTACTGGCTGAAGATGGGCATTGATGGCTTCCGCGTGGATGCTGTGCCGTATCTCTTTGAGCGTGAAGGCACAAGTTGCGAAAATCTGCCGGAGACACACGATTTCATCCGTGAATTACGTCATTTTGTGGATACCAACTATCCCGGCACACTGCTTTTAGCAGAGGCCAACCAGTGGCCGCGTGATCTGATGCCGTACTTCGGCAACGGGGATGAATTCCATATGTGTTTTCACTTCCCTGTCATGCCCCGCCTGTATATGGCACTCGCCAAGCAAGACCGCCAGAGCGTTGTGGACATCATGAACGATACGCCGCCCATCCCGGACGGTTGCCAGTGGGCGACCTTCCTCCGCAATCATGATGAACTGACGCTGGAGATGGTCACGGAAGACGAGCGCGAGTTCATGTGGGATTTTTACGCGCCGGAGATGCGCCAACGCCTGAATCTTGGTATCCGGCGGCGGTTAGCGCCCCTGATGGATGGAGACAGACGCCGCATTGAATTGTTATATTCGCTCCTGCTCACTCTGCCGGGTGCGCCTGTGCTGTACTACGGCGATGAAATCGGCATTGGTGATAACACTTCGCTGGAAGACCGGAACGGCGTCCGCACGCCCATGCAATGGAACGACAGCCCCAACGGTGGTTTTTCCACCGCGCCCATTGAAAACCTGTACGCCCCGCCCATCAGCGGCCCGGATTACGGCTATACCACAATTAATGTGATGGTACAGGAGATCACACCCGGCTCGATGCTCCACACCCTGCGCGATATGCTCCATACCCGTAAGGAGCTTCCGGTATTGGCAAAAGGCGCGTTAAACTGGCTGGAACATCTGCCGCCGCAGTTGTTATGCTTCTGGCGCACGAATGCAAACGGGCGTGTACTGGCGTTGCATAACCTCAGCGATGAGGCGATAACATTCACCGTGCCGGACGCCGACGGCCTGCGCGACGCAATCAACCCGGAAGCCGATGTAACCGCAGAAATCACACTATCGGCCTACGGTTATCGCTGGTTGACGGATTAATCCGGCTTTGTCCGTCACGTTTGGGCTTGTAGCGTGTTGTAATAGGCGGATGCAAAAACAGACTTTAGAGGTTAATTTATGCGTGTAGCCCTATTTACCGAAACCTTCCTGCCCAAGCGTGACGGCATCGTGACAGTCATCTGCTTATTGCTTGACCATCTCGCCCGGCGCGGCATTGAGTCCGTGCTTGTCGCGCCTACTGTAGACCCTGAACTCGGTGAAATGGTGACCCATTACGGCAACACGGAGGTTATCCGCGTGCCTGGCCTGGTGTCCTTCCCGCTTTATAAAGAGGTCAAAATCAGCCCGCCCACGTATTCCACGTATGACCGGCTGAAGCACTTCAACCCGGACATCGCCCACTTCATCCACCCTGTTTTAATCGGTGGCTTCGGCGTGCTGATGGCAAAGCAACTGGGCATCCCTAACCTGACATCATATCATCTGGATTATTCCGAGATGAGCCGCCATTTCTCCATCGGCCCGGTCAAGATGGGCTTTCTGGCAGACGCGATTAACCACTTCACCCGCGTGACCTTCAACGCGGCGGATTACACCCTCGCGCCTTCTAAGCTGGTTCAGCGCAATTTGCTGGATTTAGGCGTGGAACGGGTGGGTTTATGGAAGCGCGGCGTTGACGCCGACCGCTTTAACCCGCGCTATCAATCCGACGCGATGCGCTACGAGATGAGCGACGGCCACCCCCAAGACGTGTTATTGCTCTACGTTGGGCGCTTGAGCAACGAAAAACAGGTGGATAAGCTCCGCCCTATTTTGGAGCAAGTGCCGGGCGTGCGCCTGGCTATTGTCGGGGATGGCCCCGCCCGTGAATCGTTAGAAGCGCACTTCGCCGGGTTGCCTGTCAAGTTTATGGGGCGCATGGTGGGCGAGCAACTTTCGCAAGCCTACGCCAGCGCGGATATATTCACGTTTGCCAGCGCGTTAGAGACCTTCGGCCTGGTGGTTGTGGAGGCGATGGCCGCCGGATTGCCCGTTGTTTCCTCACGGGTGGGCGGCATCCCGGATGTTGTACAGGAAGGGGTGACGGGCTACACCTTCGACGTGGGCGATGTAAACGCGATGGTCGAAGGTGTGCGGAAGATTGTCACACAGCCCGGACGCCTGCACACGATGGGGCAAGCGGCACGTCATTATGCAGAAACACAGTCATGGCCTGCCATGATGGATGAAGTCATCGACCATTACGAACGGCTGATACATTCCAACCAAATCACACGGGTTTTTGCATAAGCGAAAATAGTTAAAAGGTCAGGCTATTGTGCGCGTTGTCGTGCGTGTGCTGATTGTTCTGCTCGGTTTGCAAATACTGTTTCTCGGCTTGCTCATCGCCACAACGGACGACGCCCCATCGCGGGCAATCCTGGCGATGGGCTTGTGTCTCATCTTTGTTTGGGTGATTGTCGGCGGTACGTTGATGTTCCGCTTGCGGGAAAAAATCCGGCGGACAGTGCAATCTATCCGCATGGACTGGCGCGTGATGTTCGTGCTATTTGCTACGCTCCTGGCCTTGATCGAAGAAGCCGTCACCACCAGCTTGACCAATCTTGCGCCGCTATTCGGCGTGGAAGTCGGCGCGGCTTATATCACCGCCTCACCCCACTACCTGGAGGTTGTCGCGTTCCATAGCGTGGTTGTGTTCATCCCGATGTTTATAGGGTGGGCGTGGCTGTTAAATCGGTATCGCTTCAC
>DAIMZF010000073.1:0-15507 GCA_036734085.1 Aggregatilineales bacterium | reverse complement strand
CAAATATTCGGACATTTAAGCATCTATGGATAAATGCAGATTGAGAGTACACAACTGATGAACGCTAGCTTGACTTATCTCGATGCTGTACAACAAATTTTAGACCGCATCCGCCAGAACGAACTGCCCGCGATTGAAGCCGCCGCCGAAATCTGCGCGGAGAGCATCGCGGGGGATGGGCTTGTGCATCTGTTTGCGACAGGCCATTCCCGGATGTTTGTAGAGGAGATGTACCCCAGACACGGCAGTTTTCCCGGCTTTCATCCCATCGTGGAGCTATCCCTGACGTTTCACAATCAGGTTGTCGGCGCGAACGGCCAACGTCAGGCCATGTTCATTGAGCATGTCGAAGGGCTGGCCGCCACAATTTTACGAAATTTTGTCATCAAACCACCGGATAGCTTTATCATTTTTTCCAACAGTGGGGTTAACGAAGTCGTTGTCGAAATGGGCATAGAGGTTAAAAAACTCGGTTTGCCCTTAATCGTCATCATCTCCAAAGATCACAGCGCCGCCAGCACCGCCAAACACAGTTCTGGTAAAAAACTGGCAGATTTAGCTGATGTGGTCATCGACAATGGCACACCCGCCGGGGATGCGCTCGTTAAAATTGATGGCACGGATGACCCCGTCGGGCCGGGTTCGACGGTTGGCGCGGCGACCATCACCAATGCGCTAAAATGCGCCATCGCGGAAAAACTGACCGCAAAAGGACAGCCGCCCCTCGTGCTGACGAGTAGCTACTTCATCGGCGCGGAGGCCAGTAAGCAACGGTTTGACGATTCCTATGACGATTACCGCACCCGCATCAGACGTGTGTATGGGGGTTAACCCCATGCCGCAGAAGATGCTCTTCTTTGGTGTTTCGACGGGGCAATCGTCCAGCCGGAAGATGTTCCCCGTGTGGATGGACATTCTCGGCATTGATAGCGAACTCGTCGGCGTGGACTTCCCTATCAACGCGCCGATGCAAGACTACCGCCAGGCAGTGCAGGCCATTAAAGACGACACCACCTTAGCAGGCGCGTTAATCACCACCCACAAAATCAACGTGCTAAACGCCGCGCATGATTTATTTGACGAACTGACCGAAGACGCGCAACAATGCGGCGAAGTATCCTGCATTTATAAGCGCGAAGGCCGCTTGATAGGCCATGCGGTTGACCCGGTGACATCGGCGCGTTCCATGCGGCAATTCATCCCGTCGGGCTATTGGGGTGATGCAAAGGCCGATGTGCTGTGCATCGGCGCGGGTGGCTCCGCAGTGGCGATTACGGTACATTTTTTAACCCGTGCCACACCGCCAGACCGCCCCCGCCGCCTTATTTTAGTCAACCGCACACAGGGCAAGCTGGATAGTATCCGTCAACTGGTAGGCCGCCTGCCGGATAGCGGCATCGCGTTTGAGTATCATGTCAATGCAGACCCGACATTTAACGATGCGCTGATGTCTAATCTGCCGGATGGCTCTATGGTGATTAATGCGACAGGCATGGGCAAAGACATCCCCGGCTCACCCATCACCCCTTCCGGCGTTTTCCCGCACAACGGCATCGCATGGGAACTGAACTATCGCGGAGAACTGGATTTTTTGCATCAGGCAAGGGCACAAGCCCAAGCCCGCAACCTTACCGTTGTGGATGGTTGGCACTATTTTCTGGAAGGGTGGGCGCTGATTGTCGGCAAAGTGTTTGCCGTTGACATCACGCCGGATACATTCGACAAATTAGCCCATGCCGCACAGATTATCCGTTAGAGAGGCTATAAAGATGGATATTTTTACCGCAAATATACGGGATACATGGCAAAGTGATGTGCTCGTGATTGGTAGCGGCTCATCCGGCGCGATTGCCGCCATCACTGCCGCCAGAGAAGGCGCAACCGTCACACTGGTGGAGCGTTACGGCTTCATGGGCGGGATTAGTACGCAGGTTTTAGATACGTTCTATGGCTTTTATACACCTGGCACACAGGCAAAAAAAGTTGTCGGCGGCGTGCCGGATTTAGTTGTTGATGCGCTGATGGCGCGAAAAATGGCTTTGCTCCGCCCCAACACTTACGGCGCGGGGCAAGGCATCACCTATGACCCGGAAACGCTGAAAATCGTGTGGGAAACTCTGGCGCAGTCCGCAGGTGTTCGCTTGCTGTATCATACGTTTGTTGTAGACGCCATCACAGATGGCGACCGTGTGCGGGGCGTGGTGGGGGTCAATAAAAGTGGCTTCTTCCGTCTGATGGCCGATGTTGTGATTGATGCCTCTGGCGATGCGGATGTCGCGGCGTCTGCCGGTGTGCAGTATGAAGGCGCAAAAGATGGCCCCGTACAGTCCTTGACGACAACGTTCAAGATGATCAATGTCGATGTAGACCGTGCCCGCGCCGTCAAGAAAGACCAGTTGCACGCGCTGATGTCACAGGCCATCGACGAGGGCTACAACCTGCCCCGCCGCGAAGGAAGCGTACACATCACCCCATTGAAGGGTGTGATGGTCACGAATATGACGCGAGTCGGAGAGATTGACGCGATGGACGCCGAGCAATTGACCGCCGCAGAGATTGAAGGACGCAGGCAAGCGTTAGAGTATGCGCGTTTTCTCGTGGATTGTGTGCCAGGCTATGAAAACGCGACGCTGGGCGGCCTGAGTCATCAGATTGGCGTGCGGGAAAGCCGCCGCATCTGGGGTGAGTACCGCCTGACCCGGCAGGATGTTTTAGCGGCGGCCACGTTTGAAGACGCCATCGCGCAATGTGGCGCACCGATTGAAGATCATCACGCCGGGAAAGATACCAAATGGGAATATCTGCCGGATGGTGAAACTTACGGCATCCCCTATCGTTGCCTTGTCCCGCAAAAGGTGGATAATCTGCTGGTTGTGGGGCGCTGTCTATCCGCAGACCACGACGCGCACGCATCCGTCAGGAGCATGGGGCAATGTATGGCGATGGGACAGGCGGCAGGCGTCGCGGCGGTGATGGCTTCCCGTCAAAAAACGACCCCGCGCGAAGTCAATGTACCTGCACTACGAAACCGCATCCGTGAGATTGGCGGGGTGATAGATTAAGATGACAACAGGGATAATCCGTACCGTATTGGGCGATATTCCGCCGGATGAACTGGGCATGTGTGCGCCGCATGAGCATTTAATCGGCCAACCGCCACAGCCTTACGCCACACAAGACCCCGACCTTGTGCTGGATAGTGTGGACAATGCAGAAAGTGAACTGCATAACTTCAGGCAATCCGGCGGGCGGGCACTTGTGGAGATGACGCCCATAGACTATGCGCGGGATGCCACATCCTTAGCGGCGCTTTCCCGCCGGACAGATGTGCACATCATCTGCATTACCGGATACCTGAAAGATAAGTTCTGCGCCGCGCACGTAGAATCGGAATCCGTCCAGAGTTTGACGGAACGCTTCATCAAAGAAATTGAAGTTGGGATTGACGAGACAAATATCCGTGCGGGGGCGTTAAAGGCCGCCTCCAGCCTGAACACGCTGACCGGTAACGAGCGCAAAGTGTTTGAGGCCGTCGCGGAGGCGCACAAAAAGACAGGCGCGTTAATCTCCACACACACGGAAGCCGGAACAATGGCGCTGGAGCAGATTGACCTGCTAACGGGTGCAGGCGTGCATCCTTCTCGAATACTGATTGGTCATTTAGACCGCAAACTGGACTGGGAGTATCATTTAGCGGTTGCCGAGCGCGGCGTTTATATGGGCATAGACCAGATTAGTAAAGAAAAATACGCACCCGATTCACATCGGGCAGACTTTATTGTGCGATTGATTGAAGCCGGGCACATCCAGCAGATGATGTTGTCCACCGACATCGCTCGACGTTCCGGTTTTTCCAGCTATGGCGGCGCGGGCAGTGCGTATCTGTTCAATGTGTTCGTGCCGATTTTACAGAAGGCTGGGCTGGACGATACGCAGATTAAGCAGATGATGGTCAGCAATCCGGCCAACGCATTACGGCTACACACGAGGCATTAAAACATGGGATATACAGTTGGTGTTGATCTTGGCGGCACAAAAATCGCCGCATTGTTATTGAATACGGAAGACGGGACGATCTCCGCACAGACGGTCATCCCGACAGAAGGCAAGCATGGCCCGGATGCCGTGCTTGACCGAATCGCGCAACTCGTCTGGCAAGTGTGCGACAAAGCCGGGATACCCTTAGACGCTACCGATGGCGTCGGCGTGGGCGTGCCTGCCACGCTGGATATTCCCGCCGGGCAAACGCTTTTATTGCCCAACATTCCCGGCAACTGGCACCGAAAGCCAGTCGTACAACTATTGCAGGACAAGCTCAAGCGTCCGGTTGGCCTCATCAACGATGCCCGCGCTTTTACATTGGCAGAGGCGACACTCGGCGCGGGGCGCGGGGCACAGACCGTCGTTTGCTTTACGCTTGGGACGGGCATCGGCGGTGGAATCGCGATTAATGGGCGCTTGCATCTCGGCTTAACGGGTTCCGCCGGAGAGTTCGGGCATCAGTCCATTGACGTTAACGGCCTGCCGGACGGAAGCGGCACTCCGGGCGGGCTGGAGGGTTATGCGAGCGGCCCGGCAATCGCCGCGATGGGCGCAAAGGCGGTGATGCAAGGCATAGACACCCTCATCGGCCAATTGGTTGATTATGACCTGAACGCCATCACCCCACAGACGATTATGCAAGCGGCGGAACAGGGCGATAAAATCGCGCAGGATATTCTGGAACAGGTCGGCGTTTATCTGGCTATGGGGTTCCATAATGTCATCACCATCGTTGCGCCGGATCGCATCGTTATCGGCGGCGGTGTGGCGGCACTGGGCGATTGGCTGATGAAGCCCATCCGCCGCACCCTGGAAGAACGCTCCCATATCGTGCCATTAGACCAGCTAGAGATTGTGTATGCGTCACTCGGCGGCGATGCAGGCGCGATTGGTGCGGCGTTGTGGGCGGTCGATGTGGGCGGCTAACCTGTCCAGTTAAAGCCCGCTATGGGCAAGCCATGCGCTTCAATCTGTTTAATTTTGCGGATGGCCCGTTGTTGGGCGTCGGCATCATGCAGAACCCGGAAGCAACATCCGAAGCGCCGCGCTTCGCCTGCGTCAAGCACCGTCAGCCGCCCACCCTCACGGGCGGCGTTCTGGCCTTCTGGAACGCAGTTACCCGGCTCGATACCACAGACATACATGCCCCGGCGTGTGTTCTTCCACTGGGTAAAATAGGGCATCGTCTGCACATCCCACGACAGCGATAACCCAATGTCGCCATTGGTCATCAGGACAGAAGTCTGCGAATCCTGCGCGTTCAGATGATGATAAAAGACCTGCTCCGCATAGCTGGCTGTCGCAGAATCATAATCTGCCCATGTCGTCAGCCCTTCGTGGGCGCGGGCATCACGGGGATGCACCGCCGCAGACGGCACAACCAGCCGCGCACCCCCACGCACCAACGGATAGCCGACATTGACATGATATAACAGCATAAGCGGCGCGGGTTCGTCGCCCAGATTATGCACAACATCCGTGATTTCGATGTCTGGCACACCCAGCGTAACACGATAGGTACGCTCTACGCGGAGTTGCTCCCCAAAAAGCCGCGCTTGCGCGATGATGGCGCGGATTTCCAGCACGTAAACGTCGTCCTGCCAATCGCCGCGTATCTGCTGAATCTGCGCCCGTTGCCGCGTGAATTGTCCATGCACATCTCGGAGTTCGCCGGTCTGCGAGTCCGCCTCTGCGCCGCCTACGTGTTGCAGGCCGCAGGTTGTCAGCAGGCCGCCGTTAAACTGACGTAACCATGCACTGCCGTAATCCGGCAGATGTGGCGATGATTGGCTAATCCACGTAAGCGGCACGCCGTTAAATTGCGCCGTCCAGATGTCTAACCCGCGATCCGGCAACAGGGTAAACGTCAGGCCACTACTGTTATAGACGTTCAGCAGGCGCATCCCATTGGGCAGGGTCGCCTCATCACAGCTGATGAACTGCCGCATGTCTACGCTGTGCGTCGCTAGCGTCTGGCGTGATAAATCAAACATCGTCATGCACCTTTCTGTGGATACGGCGAATCGCCATCCGCACGGGTGAGGGTATAACCGCCATCTACCGGAATCACCGCGCCTGTGATGTAGCGGGCATCGTCCGCAAGCAAAAAGCGACAGGCCGCGCCGACTTCATCCGCCGTCCCGATGCGGCCTAAAGGAATGCCAGATTGTATAAAGTCGTGCCCAGCATCATGCAGATATGGCCGCGCGGCTTCGTCATCCGTCCAGCCGCACGCTACAACATTCACGCGGATGCCATACGCACCTAAATCAACCGCCGCCATTTGCGCGACCGCATGAAGCGCGGTTAATGTTGTGCCTGTGATGCTCGTACCGATGAAAGGCTTCATCCCGGCAAATGAGGATAAAAACAGCAGACACCCCGTTTTTTCTGTTGCAATCATCCGTTTGAAGATGGCCTGCGATGTGTAAATCATGCGGACAAAATTCTGTTGGATGGCTGTGTCCCAATCTTCCGGCGATGTCTGCATAAAGTCCATCGGGTGATGATAAGCAGGTAACAGGATTGCGCCGTCAACCGCCTGCGGGATAGCGTCTGTCAGGGTTTGCGGGTTGTCCATATCCAGTGGGATGACGTTAGCCTGCAACGACTCGGTATTCAGCGCGGAATAGGCGTCTGCCTGCTGTGTATGATGACAGGCAAAGACCACCTGCGCGCCTGCGTTCATCAACACACGCGCAATTTTCACATCGTATCCCTGCCGCACGCCAACCATCAGAATTGTTTTATCTGTCAAAATCGCCATAATTTTACTCACTATTCATCGCTCTACCGCGAATATTTGCCGATGCCCAACCCGCCATCCATGCGTATAAACGCGCCCGTCGTGTAATCACTATGGGATGACGCCAGATACACCACCGCTTGCCCCATCTCCGCAATATCCCCAGCACGCCGCAGAGGGACGGCCTGCCGTTGGGCGTCTAAGCCCTGTTCGGTCTGTAGCTCCGGCGATGGATCGTTGAGCGCAGATTGCACCCATCCCGGCCCGATGTGGTTCACGGTGATGCCATACTGCGCCAGTTCCAGCGCTAGCACGCCGACAAATGTGTGCATCGCTTTTTTTGTGCCGCCATAAACGGGCGTAATCGGGAATTGCATATCTGACTGAACGGACGACGTGATGATGATGCGGCCGCCGTCGCCCTGTGCGATCATCTGACGGGCGGCGGCCTGACACACATAAACATTCCCTTTTAAGTTCACATCCACCAACGCTTGCAGGTTATCCGGCGTAATATCCAGAAAATGCTCCCACCGGATGATTCCGGCGTTGCTTGCTACAATATCCACACGTCCCATCACGCGCACCGCTTCCGCGAACATCGCGTTGACTTGCTCCGGCTTGCGAACATCTGCGACGATGGCGTGTCCGCGCTGGCCCATCCGGTCAATATCTTCTGCGCGTGCCGTCAGTTTTGCTTCGTGCGTATAATCATTGACGATGACATCTGCGCCCGCCTGTGCCAATGCGGACGCGATCCCCCAGCCGATGCTCCGGTCATCCGATGCACCCGTCACCAGCGCCACTTTACCCTGTAATGATGTTTCCACCGTCACATCAGCCCCTAGTCTTCTACAGGGGTTAAAAGCGTCTTGATGCCGCGCTTACCCTCAAAACCGGCAAAGGCTTCTTCCCATTGTGTTACATCATAAATATCTGTGATGAGTGGCTTGGTCTGTACCTGTCCGGATTCCAGCAATTGCAACGCCCGCACCCATGCGGAAGGCACGCTGGCGTTACTGCCTGTAACCGTTAACTCACGGTAACAAACCTGGTCTAAATCCCATGCAATCGGTTTGCCGAACAGCCCAATCTGCACATAACGCCCGCGCCGCCGCACCAGTTCCAGCAAGCCCGCCGCCGCCGCGCCCGCGCCGGAACACTCATACACGACATCCGCGCCGAGTCCTTCCGGCGTGATTGTGTGGACGAATGTCGGCACATCTTCCCTCTGGACGTTCAGCGTATAGTCCGCGCCCAACGTCCGCGCTAGTTCCAGACGGTGCGCGTCGGCATCTGTGCCAAGCATGATCACAGTTGCGCCAGCCGCTTTGACCACCTGCAACGTTAACAGGCCAATAGCGCCCGGCCCGGCGATGATGGCAATATCACCCGCCGTTACGCTTGGCATCGTCTGGACGCCATGCACCACACAGGCTAACGGTTCGGTCAATGCGCCTGCTTCAAAATCGACATTATCGGGTAAAACGTGGACGTTCTGCGCGGGTACGATGACATACTGCGTAAAGCCGCCATTAACACCAGAGCCGATGGAACGCCGACTCAGGCACAGGTTGTTATGCCCATCGCGGCAGTACCGACAAACCCCACACGTATAAAAATAGGTTTCCGTCGTGACGCGCAAGCCCGGCGCGATCCCGTCCACGCCATCACCCACCGCGACGACTTCCCCCGCAATTTCATGGCCTAGCACAACGGGCGGTATAACACGAAATTCATCTTTATAAATGTGTAAATCTGTCCCACATATTCCGGCGGCACGAACCTTGATCTTGACCTGTCCATGCTGAGGAACGGGTTCCGGGATGTCGCGGACTTCGATATGGCCGACGCCCGCCGCGACCTTCATCACTGCTTTCATATTATTTTCCTTATCGCTATAAAAATTTAAAATTTATTCACCTGCTGGCAATCAATTTTCGTCCGCTTACTTACGACAGATAACAATTTTATTTGTACGGACGTTTGCACCTTTATACCAGACCTGATAGAATTACGCAATCGATTGCGTAAACTGTATTTAAGCCTTAAAAGTGAGAATTTTTATATGATTAAAAAGATTCGCAATTACATCAATGGCGACTGGCACATTGCAGAAGGCGACGCCCTGCTGGATGTGGCAAACCCGGCGACTGGCGCAACAATGCGCCAATTTGCCCCCGCGACATCAACCACTGTGGACTCTGCGGTGCAAGCCGCACAAAAAGCCTTCCGGGATTGGCGGCGAACCCCCGCCGCAGAGCGCATCCAATATCTGTTTAAACTTAAAACCTTGTTAGAAGAAAATTTAGACACGCTGGCGCGTATCATCACCGATGAATGTGGCAAAACCTACGCGGAAAGCGTGGGCGAATTGCGGCGCGGTATTGAGAATGTGGAAGTCGCCATCGGCACGCCGATTCTGATGCAAGGGTACAACAATGAGGACATCGCCAAAGGGATAGACGAGCATATGTTCCGGCAACCGTTAGGCGTTGTTGTCGCCATTACGCCGTTTAACTTCCCTGCGATGATTCCGCTATGGTTTTTGCCGTATGCGGTCGCTACAGGCAACTGTTTTATCCTCAAGCCCAGTGAGCGCGTGCCGATGACGACAGAAAAGCTATTTGAACTCATCGACGCGGCGGGGTTTCCGCAGGGCGTGATTCAGTTGGTGAATGGCGACAAAGAGACAGCCAATGCGTTGATAGACCATCCGCTTGTGAAAGCGGTGAGTTTTGTCGGCTCTACGCCTGTCGCACGCGCTATCTACAGCCGCGCCAGTGCAAACGGCAAACGCGCCCAATGTCAGGGCGGTGCAAAGAACCCGGTGGTCATCATGCCGGATGCTGATATGGAGATGACCACTAAAATTATGGCGGATTCCGCGTTCGGCTGTGCGGGTCAGCGATGCCTTGCCGCGTCGGTAGCAATCACCGTAGGCGATGCCAGACACCCCTTCATGGAAAGCATCGCAGATGCCGCGACATCGCGCAGGGTGGGCTATGGGCTGGATGACAATGTGCAGATGGGGCCAGTCATCACACCACAAAGCAAACAACGGATTGAATCCCTCATCAATGCAGGCATACAGCAGGGCGCATCCGCCATTGTGGACGGACGGAACCAGCGTGTTGCGGGCTATGAAGACGGCTATTTTATATTCCCCACTGTTCTAGCAGATGTGCCGCCGCAAAGCGACATCGCCCATACAGAGATATTCGGGCCAGTATTAAGCCTGATGCACGCCGACACGGTAGAGCAGGCAATCGCGTTGGTGAATGACCGCCGTTACGGTAACATGGCCTGCATTTTTACATCAAGCGGCGCGGTTGCGCGGCAGTTCCGCTATGAGGCGGACGCGGGCAATATCGGCATCAACATCGGCGTTGCCGCGCCAATGGCTTTCTTCCCGTTTAGTGGCTGGAACGATAGCTTCTTTGGCGATTTACACGCGCAGTCACATCACGGGGTAGAGTTTTACACCCAGACAAAAGTTGTGGTTGAACGCTGGCCGAACACATGGAGCAGGACGTTTTAGCCATGACAGATAAACAATATGATGTCATCAGTCTGGGGCGGCTTGCGGTGGATTTATACGCGGACGAAATCGGCGTGCCGTTGGCGGATGTTCAGCATTTTAGCGTTTATGCGGGCGGTTGCCCGACAAACTTCAGCGTCGGGACGCGGCGCTTAGGTCTGCGTGTTGCGTTGATGAGCCGCATCGGGACGGACGGCCTGAGCGATGGCCTCATCAAATTTTTGGAAAACGAAGGCATTGATACCGGCTATATCATCCGCGACGATGCCCATTTAACCGGATTGGCGTTCCTTAGCATCCTGCCGCCGGATACCTTCCCGCTAGTGTACTATCGGCCAGATGCCGCCGATATGCACATGACGCTGGACGACATCGCCCCCCTTCCCATAGAGCAAAGCCGGGTATTGTTCACCGCAGGCACGCGCTTTAGTGCGGAACCCGCCCGCACGACGACGCTTGCCGCCATGCAACGCGCACAAGAGGCGGATGTTCCGGTTATTCTGGATTTAGACAAGCGGCCTGCCCTATGGCAAGACTTACGCACGTATGGGCTTAACATGCGAACAGCATTGCCCTATGTCGATATTGCCATCGGCACAGAAGACGAGATTATGGCGGCGGCGGATAAGCCCGATGTTGAGGCGGCGGTTGATGTTCTGCTGGCAAAAACCCGCGTCGCTGTGGCGGTTAAGCGGGGGCAAGCCGGGTCGGAAGTGCATACAAAAGATGGCAAAGTGCATCATGCAAAACCGTTTACGGTAGATGTGCTCAATGTGCTTGGCGCGGGAGATGCGTGGGCGTCGGGGTTTACCTACGGCTATTTATCCGGCTGGGATTGGGCGACGTGTGCGCGGTTTGGCAACGCGACAGGCGCAATCATCGTCACGCGCCATGCCTGCGCTAACGACATGCCAACACTGGACGAAGTGAACGCTTTTATCAAATCACAGGGGGGCATGTAACCCGATGAACGACTTTGCAACAAGCCGCCATCTGTGGCGGTGCAGTACGCCGGAAGACACCTTCGCAATTTTGGCGATTGACCACCGCGATAACCTCATCGCGGATATGGCACAAGCACGGGGAAAAACAGTTCGCTATCAGGATGTGGTAGCGTTTAAGCGACTGGTGATCCAAAGCATCGCCCCTGTCGCTAGTGCTGTTCTGACTGACCCCGACTACGGATTTACCGCGATGCAAACCCGCGACATGGCACAAATCGGCCTCATCGCGCCGTTAGAGGTGACGAATTACAATGTTCACCCTAGCCAACGGCAAACCGTCTTCATCCCCAACTGGCACGTAGAGAAGATTAAACGCACCGGATGTGATGGCGTCAAATTGTTGCTTTATTACCATCCAGAGGCAGAAAATGCCGCCGCACAGATGGATATTGTAGACAGCATCATCAGCGATTGTCAGCGTTATAACATCCCGTTTTTTCTGGAGCCAATCAGCTATTCACTGGCTCCAGATCGCCCACTGACCAGCGAAGAACGCGCTCAGGTTGTCATCGAAACGGCGCGGAGCTTTGCCCGGCGTGGGGTGGATGTCCTCAAGCTGGAATTTCCGTTGGATGTCGCACAATCACCCGACGAAACAACATGGACGCCTGTATTACAACAATTGGCGGAAGTGTGTATTGTGCCCTGGGTGCTATTGAGCGGCGGCGTGCCGTTTGATGTGTTCTTAAGTCAAGCCAGAGCCGCGTGTCTGGCAGGCGCGGCGGGTGTGATGGTCGGGCGGGCGGTGTGGGGGGATGGCGTCGGGCTAGAGGGCGACGCGCTGGCACAATTCATGCAGACGACCGCCCGCGAACGAATGCGTCAACTCACCGATGTATGCGCTCGTGATGGCACAGCCTGGACAACACAACGGCAGTTTTCGCCATTGCCGGAACAATGGTATCACGATATTTAGGGGGCGGATGATGACACAACAATTCACGATAATCCAAACACAAGACGGAAAACGCCTGCATGTTGCCGAAGCTTTGCCCGACACCCTACACGGCGAACCAGTGGGTGATGGCTGGCTGTGTCCGTTAGATGCGGACAATGCCCGCGCTATCCGCAAGATTTTAACATGGTCTGCGCCTCAGCTTGTGGGCTTGCGGAAGTCCTTTGGTTTTGGCGACAGGCTCGGCATCTCTACTGGGGGGCATTTGCAGGCAGTACGCGAGTTTGACCTGTTCCCTGTGTTGGCACAGCAATCTATGCGAGAAATGCAACGCGCTCGGCGTAGCCCCGCCCAAGTTTTAGATGATGTGACATGGGCGGTCATCGAGTCCGGATATGATGGGGGCTTTGGCTGTGACGCCGACCATCTAAAGACAGTGGATGAAATCAACGCTTGCATCGACGCCGGTTACATCAGCTTTACGTTAGACCCGGGCCAGTTCGTCAACGATGACGGCGACACTGCCGACAATAACACGCTTATCGCGCTATGGGATGCGCTCGACTGGGACACCCTGCAAACCACACCTGCGGAACACCGTCATCATTACACCAAACAGGCGTCCTTCAACGAAGAAGATTACATCCGGTCTGCGGTAAAATATGGGGGCGCAGTCGCCCATGTTGCCCTGCTCCATACCCACATCGCCAGTCGCCTAGAACATGGCAATTATGAGATAGAAGTCTCCGTTGATGAAACCGAACGCCCGACCACACCGCTACAGCATCGCTTCATCGTGCAGGAATTACAGCGTTTAAATGTGGACTTCATCGGCATTGCCCCGCGCTTTGTTGGCGATTTTTATAAAGGGATTGATTATGTCGGTGATGTGGCAAAGTTCGAGGCCGACTACCGCGCTCATGCTCAAATCGCGCAGGAAATCGGCAGTTACAAACTCAGCATCCATAGCGGGAGCGACAAGCTGAGCATTTACCCCATCATCTACAGCCACACGCCGCAACACGTCCACGTCAAGACATCCGGCACAAGCTGGCTAGAGGCCTTGCGTGTTATCGCGGCGAGTCACCCGTCGCTGTTCCGTCAAATCCTGGCTGTCGCTGTGGATGGCTATGCACAAAACCGCCAGAGCTATCATGTCAACGCGGAAATTGACAAAGTCCCCACTGTGAATGACGCTAACCTGCCGCAATTGTTGAATGACAACCATGCACGGCAGGTACTTCATGTTTCTTTTGGGATGGTGCTGGCACAGTTTTATGATGATATTTACGCGGTACTCCATACACACATCGACCGCTACCATGAGGCTCTGCACACACATTTTAAGCGGCATCTTGCGCCGTTTAGCGGATAACAGGAGCGCATAAACTGGATAGACTGATACCAGCACCATTGGCGTTTAAAACAACATGCGCTCTTCCGACGATAAATGTAGAAGTTCCACACGCATCTTTTGTGAGTCCTGTGCCTTCACCACATTATAGGAATCGTCGGAGGAGCGCCGAATCGGGCAAGATTACGGCCTGATTATTCCGGCATCTGGATCTTCATGGATTAAGCACAAACATGCTTTGACAAACTTCACTTATTGACCCGTTGAGAACGTCGTTGAATTAAACGACCCCGCGATTTCTAACACAGTATCGAGCAAATCATCCCGCAGGAAGTCCAGCGAGAGCAATTCCATCACACCGAATAACCCGTTATCGAACGGAACGTATACCATCGTAAAGACTCGCCGTTCGCCTTCCAGGTCACCCTCTCCCGTCGCAAATGTGATCGTCCGCCCGCCGATGTTGAACTGTATCAGGTCGTTGGGCGTCATTGGCAGGTTCGCCAAAGATAGCTCCAACAGTTCCTCGAGCGTCATCTCCGGCGATAGATCCAACAGTACCGGGTCTAGCATCGTCACCACCACCTGCCCAGACCAAACCAAAGAGGCGAAGGGCGCATCCAGTTCTTCATCCAGCACGAAGTCATCCGTGTACCGGAAGAATGTACCAGTCTCGTATTCATAATAATTCGGCAATTCCGACGCACTCACCGATGCTATCCCGTCCATAGGCACATCAAACGAGTCCGCCAGTGTATACAGCATCATAAAGGTGTCGTCGTCCAGCACTTCGTCAGGTTGGGCGTTCAACGCGCCGATTGTGCTGTCGCTCATTCGCACAACTAGCAAAGTTTGTGGCAGGTCGTCGTCGTTGGGATTCAGGAAGTCAAACACTAAAATGTCGCGTCCGTCCAGCGTCGACTCCAACGAAAGCATGTCACCATCCTGTATCTCATCTGGATACTCAAACAGGTTTAGCAGGTATCTTAGCACTGTTGTCAGTTCTAATCGGCTTGTGTCTACCAGGCGCTCGTCCATTAAGAACGGCTCCAAAATATCCACGATGACGAACGGCTCTTCTAACGTCAACATCGGCAAAAACCCGTCAGTATTGATTGTCCAACCCGGCGGCACGGTGATGAACGCCCCATTTTCCAGTGTCACCAGGTCGCCCTCGAACACCATAACCGACATCCCAACATTAAATGAATCCACCGCGTCAAGCACAATATCTACCGCTTCATCGGTGAGGAATTCGCCCGTTGTTACTGTTATCATGCCTAGCTCGTCGCTACTAAACCGGGTGATGATGTAATAGTACTTAATATTCGTGCCGTCCACGACTTCATCAAATGTCAGCGTGATGCCCTGTCGCCCGTCTGCCGTATCGCTGATGATGACCGCCTCATCCGGCGGGCGTTCCCGATCCAACACACTCACCAGACCATCTATCGCTTCGCTAAATGACAGATTAGCAGTGTTCGCGCCGAAAATGACCTCTAAAAAGGCCGGATCGTAAAAATCCATAATCAGGAAGATGTCATCTTCCAGGCGGCTAATGACCGCACGCGGCGCGTTCCGATCCGCGTCAAACTCCGCCCCCGCCGGGATGATGAAACTTGCACCACTTTCAAACGTGTAGGTATCACCGTCCGCGTCTGCTTCCTGACCATATACAGGAAATGCAAAAATGGTCAAACACAGTACAACCACGATGACTCGCTTCATAGAATGATACATAATCGTTTGCCTTTGTTTTATGTAATTGAACGATGGTTCTATATAACAAAAAGCAGTATATCGCCATTGCAAATTCTGCGCTAATCTGGCGTTCGGTATCGGCTCTGTGGCGTAGGGTAATAGTAGGGGGCGGTCAACTGCGCCGTTTAGCCAAAGATCAAGGCCTTAGTTACGCGATGCCGCAGA
>DAIMZF010000072.1:8809-15607 GCA_036734085.1 Aggregatilineales bacterium | reverse complement strand
GAGAATACCGATGCGCTCCGACATATTAGCCTATACTCCGGAATGAAGTTCTCATGAATATAAATATTATTCAGACCATTCAAGCTCATGATCGCCGATATAGACGGTATCGCCCACTTGCACGCCCGCGTCTTCTAACGCTTTCGTGACGCCGAGAGTCTCTAGGATATTTTGGAAGCGCATAACAGCTTGTTCATAATCCCATTGGGTCATCGCCGCCGCACGTTCAATACGCTTGCCAACAACCCGGAAGCCTTCTAATTCGCGCACGATTTCAAAGGGCAAATCGTCTTCTTCCAACTCATAGAGTGGCAGTTCTGCTTCTGTTGTTGTGGCGGCTGACGGTTCCGGCAATTGGTCAACCATCTTAAAGACCATTTGCAACAATGTGCGGACGTTATGCTGGGTCATCGCAGAAATCGCCATAACCTCAACCCCTTGCCGCCCTAAGACCTCTTTCACTTCTTCGTAACGTTCCTGCGCTTCTGGCAAATCAATCTTATTAAAGACGACTATCTGCAAGCGGGTGCTCAGGTTTTCGTCATACAGTGCAAGCTCCGTGTTGATTTGGCTGTAATCCGCAAGCACGTTCTCACTAGCGCCATCCAGTATGTGCACCAAGAGCCGTGTACGCTGGACGTGGCGCAGGAAACTGTGACCTAAGCCCACCCCCATATGCGCGCCTTCAATCAAACCGGGAATATCTGCAAATACGATGTCTTTGTCATCGTAAGCGACCACCCCCAGATTAGGCTCTAGCGTGGTAAAGGGATAAGCGGCAATTTTCGGTTTAGCATTACTCACAACAGAAAGCAGGGTTGACTTGCCCGCATTCGGCACGCCCACTAATCCAATATCCGCGATGAGCTTTAACTCCAGGGCTAGCCAGCGTTCCTGACCGGGTTCGCCTTTTTCCGCAATGCGTGGCGCTTGGTTAGCGGATGTCGCAAAACGCGCGTTACCCCGACCGCCGCGCCCGCCCTTCACAACCACGAGTTGTTCGTAAGGTTGTGTCAGGTCACCTAACAACTGCTGGGTTTCAACATCACGCACCACTGTTCCGGGCGGAACATCAATGTAAAGGGTGTTTCCACTCGCGCCCGTCTTGTTAGAACTCCCCCCTCGTCCACCGCGTGGGGCTTTAAAATGCACCTGTCGCCGGAAGATGTTCAGGGTGTTCATATTGGGTTTCACACGCAGAACAACATCTGCACCATGTCCGCCGTCACCACCAGAGGGGCCACCGCGTGGCACATATTTTTCGCGGCGAAAGCTCACTAATCCATCACCGCCATCGCCACTTTGTACAAAAATCTTTGCTTCATCAAAAGCCATACTAGCACTCAGTTTCAGGTATCTCGTCGGGACGCTTGGCACGATACCAAGCGAGCGTTCTTCCAGCCCCAATGCGGAAATCAGTCGGCCTAAAGCCGAGTTCTGTCCGTGCTTTTTGGTTGGAAACGCGCCAATTATTATAGACGTAAGAGCGCAAGTTGATAGGCCAAAACGGTTCCTGGCCTGTTAATTTAGAAATAAGCTCTAAAAAGCGTGAAGCATTAATGCCCAACCAACCCGGTATGGGTGGGCGCGGCCAATGCAGGTTAGCCTCTGCACAAACGATGTCGAATGCCTCTTTGTGTGAAATCCAGTCACCACAGATATTATAAATCTCACCTGGTTGGCCTTTATCCAAAGCTAACAAGATGCCCTGTACAACATCAGCCACATAAGCCGGGAAGATGATATAGCGCCCACCATTAATCTGCATAATAATCCCACGCATAGGATCCCGGAAGAACAAGCGGTTAAAGCCGTACTCTCCTAACGGCCCGTAAAATGCACCTGGACGCAATACCACAACCTCTAGTTGATGTTCCTGCCATGCTTTAAGGGCTTGCTGTTCCCCTTCTAGTTTGCTGGCCTGGTACGGGTCTACTGGATGCGGCGGATACATTTCATCTATGACATTGGCGGGGTCTGGTTGGCCGATAACAGCGATGCTAGAGATATGCACAAAGCGCTCTACGCCCGCCGCTAATGCGGCAGAGAGCATGTTCCGTGTGCCTGTAGCATTCGTCTGCATGAAGGCCTGTTCATCGCCCCAAAAACGGAACATTCCGCCAGCATGAATAACATAGCGGCATCCTTGCGTCGCTTGATGCAGATTATCAGCATCTGCCAAGTCACCTTGAATCACTTCCACATTCGGGTAACGGCTTAACCACTGGTGTGCATGGGGTTGGCGTGTTAATACGCGGATGTCGTGACCTTCGCGGCATAGTGCAGGTATTAGATGTCGTCCTAAAAAGCCGGTGCCACCTGTCACAAATATCATGTTTAATTGTTACGACCTCTGGGCAATAGCGGGGTAACATGCAGGCTCATCAAATGAGATTTACCGCGTGAAGACCAACCAACAGGCAACTGTTGAACATAGCGGTCTAACTTCCAGCGTTTCGCTTGCTTATCATAAACCATCTGATAGACCACATGCGTTTCGCCTAAATCCTGTGTGTTGATACGTTCGCCACTGGCGACATGATACATCGCCATCCGACATTCTGTTTGATGATCAATCACAAAACAGGTTTCGCCATCTTCGGAGAAATGGCGCACGGTTACGTTATGGGCGCACCGCAATATAGCGGCATAACGCGCAGGTTTGGATGTGTTTAATCGTCGTAGCAAGTTTTGATGTTGGCGTAAAAAATTGCCGGAAAAATAAGTTGATGATTTTGCCCACTGTTCTGCCCATGCAACGGACTGACTTGTGACCAACCAATCCATCGTCTCGAGATAATCTGCTTGTACACGTAAAATAACGTCATCGGGCGCCATCCACTCCGCTTGGTCAATGGTTCCCGCATTTAGGCGGCGCATCCGCCCTGCCCAACTGACATGATGCCTACCCCCCAAAGAGAAAACAGCGAGCAAAAGCAGAAAAGCCAGCAAAATCACAAGCGTCATACCTATCTATACCTAAATTGCTAACGCATGGGCGCGTTTAGCATCTCGTTTACGTTCTGTTTTAGCCGAGCAATGCTTACCGGACGTAACAAAAAAGCGATTGGCTTCACAATCGGGATGACCATAGGCTGGTCGGTAATCACAATGACAGGTAAGGAACGCAAAGGCTCTATTTCTCGGATTTTCGCCAGCAGTTGCCAGGCATGCATATCTGCCGGAGAAATATCCATAATCAGCAAATCACACGAATTTTCCTCCAGCACCGCCACCGCATGAGCGCCTGTCTCCGCATTGATGACACGCAATTGCATCTCCCCCAGCAAATGAGTGAATGTTTGGCGGTCATCTTCATGATTCACCAGTAACATCACCACTTTATCCAGCACGCTATCCCCAGAGCTGACCATCATAATTCTACAAAGTAAGAGGCCGCCGCCCGGTCGATAAGGTCTGGGTCTTCCATATTGGGGGATACACCGAGATACCCCGCGATGTCAACGATTTGCGATAAAATATCACGCGGATGTACCATGCGTAAGTCGCGGTCTACTTTCTCGTACCACTCCGCTATGAGGTAATCAAAACCACGATCACTCCACGGGATTTGTTTGATGCGGCACATAATCTGGAAAATTTGTTTAAACTGGTCGAGATTCGGGTTGCCTACTTCAATTTTGTGGCGGATACGCCGCAAGAACGCCTCATCAACAAGGTCTTTCGGGTCAAGGTTGGTGGAAAAAATCGTCATTACGAAGAAAGGAATGCCGATTTTACGTCCGTTGTTGAGTGTGAGGAAGTCTACTTTTGTTTCTAATGGGACAATCCAACGATTGAGCAATTCTACCGGGCTAACACGTTGCCGTCCGAAGTCGTCAATGAGGAACATTCCGCCATTGGCCTTCATCTGGAAAGGCGCTTCATAGAATTTGTTGATGTCATCGTAGAGCAAGTCCAAGCCGGCCATTGTCAACTCACCACCGACCATAATCATCGGACGTTTAATACGTACCCAGCGTGGGTCGCGCACCATGCCCGTACCGAGATTGTCCGGCGCGGCACGGTTCGATTTTACGTGGTTAATCTCATCAAATAGCATGATGACCTGGCCGTCCACGTCCATAGCATAGGGAATCCACATATCCTGCCCTAAAACCATCTCGCCGACGCGCTCCGCCATCGTCGTTTTACCGTTACCGGGCGGGCCGTAAAGGAATATCGCCTGACCAGAGTTCACCGCCGGGCCAACCTTGCTCAGCATATCATCACCGACAATAAGATTATTCATCACTCCGCGTAGTTGACGCTGTTGGATGGCTGTCCGTTTGGAGTTTTGCGCTTTAAGGGCGGCAACATATTGGTTGAAGCCAACCGGTGCGGCACTTGCATATTGAGAACGCTCAAGAGCTTCTCGGGCTTTAAGCAATCCTTTATCAGTCAGGTTATAGCGGTAGCCCGCTTCACCCAGACCACTGGCTCCCTTAAAATCAACCAGCTTCTCCCGCTTCAGGAATTCCACAACGCCATCAAGCACGGTGTTATACGGTAGTTTGATAATATCAGCCAGTTGATGACCGGTCATATCACCGCCGTTGTACAGCACTTTCATAATTAAATCGGATACATTGAGCTTGGTTAGCCCTGTATCTTCAAGGCTTGATATCGCTGGAGGATGCCATAAGTCATCTTGTAATTCATCGGCTTCATCCAACATCGTAGGCGATGCAGGCTGTCTTTGTCTATCTGGACTGAGGCTTTGCAATTTACGCGGTTTGTTTGCCGGACGATCACTCATAACATCTTGTTCCTTGATTTACACTTTTCATCTGTAGAAATTATATTATAGGTTATGGTCTGCACCTGTAACAAATAAGATGCGCTTAAACCCTAGCGCAATGTATACGAGCCATCACCCGCGTCCATTCACCCGGCACGCTTTCGATTTTCAACTCGCCCCTGTAAACATCCAGCAATCGGCGAACAATGGCTAATCCCAAACCGCTACCCTGTTGTTCGTAAAACCATCTATCAAACTGAACATAAGCACCAATAGAGTTGATTTGCTCAGCAGTCAGGCCACGCCCTTTGTCTTCCACCTGCATCACGAAATAAGCACCTTCTACATAAGTCTTGATTGTGACAGGTTGCCCTTTTTCGGAAAATTTGAGCGCATTATCAATCACTTCTTCAGTAATTTTATTTAGATCCTGGTCGGTGATGTGAACAGCGACTTCCTCACACAACTCAAGGTGCATGTCCTCGTCACGGTCAGCTAATGAAAAGCGATGCACCGCCTGAAATTGAATCACAGTATTGGGATGTGTAATTTCACTCAACTGGTGAATCTGCAATTCTGCTTCATCACGAACCAGGATTTCCGCTCGGACATAAAGCAGATAATTCTCTACCAAGCGATACAGGCGTTGTGCGGCTTCGTTGATGTAAGTTGACCACTCCACGACTTGCTGGGGTGGCAGTCGGTCGGCTTCTACAATCAACATATCGGAAAAACCGATAATCGTATTCAATGGTGTACGTAGCTCGTGCGGCAAAGCCGTGATGATGCTATCGCGCAAGGTCTGCATTTTATTATCAATCACAGAGTCAAAAGATTTTCGTTTTTCTATGCGCGTTTTTATGGCTTGCAGTAGTTCGGAGGCGATAAAAGGTTTCGTCAGGTAGTCATCCGCACCCAAGCCCATGCCGTGGCGCATATCAGTTCTGTCTGTTTTTGCTGTTAGGAAGATAAATGGAATGAATGTCGTTTGAACATCTTGGCGCAAAGCATCCAAGACACCATAACCATCTAATTCCGGCATCATAATATCGCAGATGATGAGGTCTGGTAGGTATTGTTTGGCAATATCCACGCCAATCAAACCGTTTTCTGCCCCTTGCACGCTAAACCCTTCAAACTGCAACATTTCGATAATGTCATTCCTCAGGGGTTCAGCATCCTCTATCACAAGGATTTTCGTATTCAAGACATTACTCATTTTCTGCTTTAACCCAACACATTGACCGCCAACAAAAGAAGGATGACCAACCCCGCAAGAATGCGATAAACGCCAAATATAGTAAAGTTATTAGACCTTACATAGCGTAAAAGCCAGTCAATTGCCATCCATGATATTATACCGGAAATCACAGTCCCAACAATCAAGTAGGCCAAGTCATTACTTTGGATGTCATCTATACTTAGTAATAAATCCAGCAAGGTTGCCCCACCCAAGACTGGAATAGCTAGGTAAAACGAAAACGTGATAGCGGCATTGCGACTCATCCCACTTAACAAACCGCCGATAATCGTCGCGCCAGAGCGCGAAACACCCGGTATAAGGGCGAACATCTGCGCGATGCCGACCAGAAACGCCTGTCGTAACGTCATATTTTGTAGTTCAGTCAACGCGGTTTCATCAACATTACGCCGCCTTTCCACCAATAAAAACACAAAACCCACCGTGATTAAGGCCGTTGCAACCACAATAGGCGCATTTTGTTGTGGGAAGAGGGTTTCTCGGATGAAATCACGTAATAAAATGCCCGCGACGGCGGCAGGCACTGCGGCCACAACAATAAAAAACCAGAGCCTTTGTACATTTCTATCTTGTCGCACAGTCGTCACTTGTCCCCATAAATCCTGACGATAGTACGCTACAACCGCAATGACAGAGCCAAACTGGATAAATATCTCGAATGTGCCGCCTAGTCGTTCTGCTACTTCGGAGTTGAGCAAGGCCGAAGCGACCAGTAAGTGCCCTGTTGATGAAATAGGCAAAAATTCCGTGATGCCTTGCACAACACCCAAAATAAAAACTTTGATGAGTTCTTCCA
>DAIMZF010000072.1:0-8709 GCA_036734085.1 Aggregatilineales bacterium | reverse complement strand
CGTTTTCAACGGCGGACAATTGCTCTATACTACAAGTGATTTAAGATGATAGCCACACTTGAGAGCGTAAGCGCGTGACAGACCAAAAGCAATTTGTTCACTTACACGTCCACACTGAATATTCACTCCTAGACGGGTTAAGCCGTATTGATAAACTTGTTCAGCGTGCTAAAGATTTAGAAATGCCAGCCATCGCCATCACTGATCATGGCACGATGTTTGGCGTGATTGACTTTTTCGATGCGTGCATCAAAGCAGATATTAAGCCAATCATCGGGTTAGAGACTTACCTCGCCCCACGCACCATGCAAGACCGCGACCCAGTCATTGACCGTACACCGTTCCACTTGCTCCTGCTGGCAAAAAATATGACGGGTTACCGTAATCTGATGAAGATTAGTTCCGTTAGCCAGCTAGAAGGCTACTATTACCGCCCTCGTATTGATTGGGATTTTCTCGCGCAACATTCCGAAGGGTTAGTCGCCACAACCGGTTGTCTGGCGGCGAACATCCCGCGTGCCATCATTGACCAAAAAGATGATGCCAAAGCACAAAACCTAATCGGTCAATTCGTGGATGTATTCGGTGCGGAAAATTTTTATCTGGAATTACAAGAACACGAGATCGAAGAACAACGCGCCTTGAATCAATGGCTCGTCCAATACAATAAATCGAACCATACATCCGTGGGGTTACTCGCTACAACGGACGTTCATTATGTCGATGAAGGCGACTTCGACTATCATGACACACAACTTTGCATCCAGACTTCGGCGCTGAAGGAGGATACTAAGCGGCTAAAGTTCTCTGACAATAGTTATTATGTCTACTCCGCCGAGCAAATGTGGGATATATACAGCGAAGTACCACAAGCCCTGCAAAACTCCGTCAAAATTGCGGATATGTGCGATGTAAACTTACGCGACGGCGGGTATCATTTGCCAGTTTTCCCCGTGCCAGAGGGTTTTGAGACTGTTACGTATCTACGCCATCTGTGCGAGATAGGGTTGGATTGGCGCTACGGTTCGCGCAAGGAAGAAGCGGTTGTCCGCCAAAGGCTGGATAAAGAGTTGGGCATCATCCACGACATGGGGTTCGACACATACTTCCTGATTGTGTGGGACTTATGCGAATTCGCCCGTCACGCGGACATCTGGTGGAATGTGCGCGGGAGTGGTGCGGGGAGTTTGGTCGCGTATTGTTTGGGCATTACCAATATCGACCCGCTTCAAAACAACCTGCTCTTCGAGCGTTTCCTGAATCCGGGCCGTGTGAGTATGCCGGATATTGACCTTGATTATCCAGATAACCGACGTGGCGAAATGATTGCCTATACTGTTAAAAAATATGGTGAAGATAAAGTCGCGGCTATCATCACATTTGGGACACTTGGCCCCAAAGCGGCAGTCCGTGACGTGGGGCGAGCATTTAACGTGCCGCTCGTCGATGTCAACCGTGCGGCGTCACTCATCCCGCAAGAAGCCAAGCCAAAACAGTTAATGCAATATGTGAACGACATCCCAGACTTAAAAAAGCTGTATGACAATGACCGTAACATCCGAAGAATTATCGATACAGCCAAAAATTTGCAGGGCGTTCGGCGGCACGCCAGTCAACACGCCGCCGGGGTTATCATCGCGGATAAACCACTCATTGAATACACCCCGTTACACCGTATCACAGGTAAAGACCCGAGCGGCGGTGCTTTAAAAGCTGTAACACAGTTCCCAATGGAAACTGCCGAGTCGATTGGTTTACTAAAAGTAGACTTTCTCGGTTTGTCTACATTGACCATCTTCCGCAAGGCGGCAGACCTGATTAAGCAGTATCACGGCATTCAGTACAACATGGACAATACCCCTTACCGCCATGATGACCCCAAGTTGACAGACCAACAGCGCCGTATGTTGGATGATGCGTTCGCGTTATTAGGGCGCGGTGAGACTATAGGCGTGTTTCAGGTAGAAAGTAGCGGGATGCAACAGATGCTCCGCGAGATGCGACCTCAAAAGTTCGAGAACATTATTGCGGCAATTTCACTCTATCGCCCTGGCCCCATGGACTTCATCCCGGACTATAACAAACGGCTACACGGCACAGAGACGCCGACCTATCGCCATCAACGATTGGAAGACATCCTGGAAGAAACCTACGGTATCATTATTTATCAAGAACAGATTATGCAGATAGCGGGCGAATTATTCGGTTACGAACTGGGTGAAGCCGACTTAATGCGTAAGGCCGTTTCCAAAAAGCGGGAAAAAGACCTCGCCAAACATAAAAGCATCTTCCTGGAACGCGGCCCACAAAACGGCATTGATGTTGAATCTGCCGAGAATATCTTTGCAGATATTGAGTTCTTTGCTAATTATGGCTTCAACCGCGCTCATGCGACAGACTACGCCGTGCTGACCGTACAGACAGCATTTCTAAAATGTCACTATCCCGAAGAATTTATGACCGCCCTACTTAGTGTGCAACGGGACGATTCCGCAAAGATTGCGATTTTCCTGGAGGAATGTCGTCGTCTGAAGATTCCTGTTCTGCCGCCTGATGTAAATTATAGCCGCCTCGATTTCGACATTCAGCACGATAACCAGACCAATAAACGGAGCATTCGCTTTGGTCTGGCGGCCATCAAAAATGCGGGGGAAGGGGCACTACAACCTATTATTGAGGAGCATGAGGCAAACGGCCCATTTGCAGATTTATCTGATTTTTGCCGACGCATAGATTTGCGTACTGTTGGCAGGCGTGCGCTGGAAAGCCTGGTTAAAGCAGGTGCGATGCAAATGTTGGGCAACCGCCGCCAACTGATTGATGCTGTTGAGCAGATGATGAACGTCAGCACACAGTATTTTAAAGATAAAGCCATTGGGCAAATGTCGCTGTTTGGAGATACAAGCAACAACATCATGGATGACCCATTAGCCAATCTACCGGAGAATCCATCTTATTCTGAGCGCGACATTTTGCTATGGGAAAAAGAATTGCTAGGGCTATATGTATCAGGTCGCCCGGTAGATAAATACCGAGCAGAACTGGCACACACGCAAACAGCCGACATCTTCGAGTTAAAACAAAACCCGGAACAATTTAATGAACGGAGCATTGCTGTAGCGGGTGAAATTGTGGGCTTGCGGAAAATCTATACCAAAGCTGGCGAAGCTATGGCAATCATCCATATTGAAGACTGGCACGATTCGGCATCGTCGATTGAGGCGGTGTTATTCCCGCGTACATGGAATAAGGTCATGGAGATGGAAGAAAACGAAGATTTTACCTTTAAAGAGGGGGAAGTCTTCCAGATATTTGGCAAATTTGATATTTCACGCGGCGACCCTCAAATTATTGTGGATCGCGTTACACAATCTTTTGAGATTATGGAGGCCGCCGACCAAAGCGAATTGCGAAATTACAGCGATGAAATGCCCCTATGGGCAGAGGAAGACTTCGACAATGCGTTTTTACCAAACGAAGATGAACGCTCTATAGAAGATATTCCACCAGCACCCACATCAGCACAAACAGACCACTCACAGCTACCTTATGACAACGGCCATCCCTTAGATGACGAGGATGAGGATATTTACGACGAAGAAACTGGGGAAGTTATTGAAGTTAAAGAGGTGGAAGCACCAGCTTCTATGTCAGTAGTGGCCTCTGCATCTGCTGGCGCGACGGCTTTTCATACACCCTCAGTGGAGCCGCAAATTGCACCAGACAATGCCCCCAAAGAGGACATTCCCGACTGGTTACGGTTGGAGCGTGACCGCGCCGAACCCGTGCGTGTCGTTGTGTGGCTCCCACGTAGCGGAGATGATTTTATCGATAGGCGTGTCCTGCATCGTCTTCATGGATTGTTTATTTCATATCCCGGTTATGATCACTTCGCCATCCATATTGAAGGTCTAGGCGTGCTAGAATTCCCGAACCACACCACAGGCTACTGCCCAGAACTTTATTATGATTTAATCAGCGTCGTGATGCGGGATGAATATATCGAAGTTATCTGAACAAACGAATGAAAATTCTGGCAAAAGCCATAATATCGCCTTAAACGTCTGATGGTATATTTAGCGGTTGTACTGTAAAACTACAAAAGGAGCAAAGCAGTATGAAGCGAATTGCTGTCATGACGAGCGGCGGTGATGCTCCGGGCATGAACGCCGCTATACGTGCGGTGGTGCGTGCTGGCATCGAGCATAACATTGAGGTTTATGGCGTCCGTCAGGCTTATGCCGGCTTGCTGGCTGGAGATATGAGCCTGATGACGAGCCGAGAGGTAAGCGGCATCCTACAACGTGGCGGCACAATACTCCAAACAGCCCGCAACGAAGAATTTAAGACCAGCGAAGGGCAACGTCGCTCACTGCGGCGTTTAAACGAGCTTGAAATTGATGGCGTAGTCGTTATCGGCGGCGATGGGAGCTTGCGCGGCGCATTAGCCATGCAAAAGCTAGGCGTTAAGGTCATTGGTATTCCCGCCAGTATTGATAACGACATCTGGGGAACAGATATGAGCATCGGGGTTGATACAGCGCTGAACACGATTTTAGATGCGCTTGATCGTCTGCGAGATACGGCGTCTTCTCATAACCGTGCTTTTGTCATTGAAGTGATGGGGCGCAATTCCGGCTATCTGGCGCTGATGGGAAGCATTCTAGGCGGTGCGGAGGTTGTCATCACACCAGAGCGCGGCATCACGATGGAAGATATTGCCAAGCAAATGCAAGATGCTTATGTACGGGGTAAATCCCACGCTATTACGGTGATTGCCGAAGGTGCGCCCTATAAAGCAACTCAACTGGTAGAGTACCTGAATGAGCAACAAACTGGCTTTGAAATCCGTTTGACGATATTAGGACACATCCAACGCGGGGGTAGTCCAAGCGCATTTGATCGCTTGCTGGCAACTCGTATGGGCGTCAACGCAGTGGATCGTTTGATAAGCGGAGAGCATGGCGTCATGGTTGGCATTGAAGGCCGACAGATGGTGACTCATCCCTTAGAAGATGTTACCAGTAAAAGCCGACAGATGACCGAGCATTACTACGACATGGCGTGGATGCTTTCGCGCTAGTCCTGGGCTGTCCTTAGGTCTGCCAAACGAACACGCAGAAGACTGACAAGCGGTATTACAGGCACACGAAGCTGATACCCCCTCTGCCCGGCGCTGATAACGATGTGTTGGTTATCCGTCGCAGATTGATCAAGATAAACTTGCCATTGTTTATGCATCAACGCTAATGCGCTGATTCCGCCCACCTTGAGGCCGGTCAACGCTTCAGCGTCTTTATATGGGGCAAGCTTCACTTTTTTGACCCCTGTGGCTCCGGCCATCTTCTTGAGGTCTAGCTGGTCTTCGGAGGCAATCAAAGCAAGATAAGGTTTTGTGATGTCTGGCCTATCCATTGCCTGGACAACCAGTGTTTTATACACAGTGAAGTACGGCAGGCCAAGTGCCTCCGCTACTTCTTCTGCATCTCGAATATCATCAGGGTATTCCAGAACTTCATAAGGGATTTTATGCTGTTCTAAAACCCGCATGGAGTTCAACTTCAATGCTTTAGTCATTGTACTATTCCCTGTATTGTTTTAGCGCCTGTTTGCCGATTGTATCCGGCAATATCACGTTTGCCAGTAATACCATGCGGTCTATCCAGCGTATAGCCAACGCTTTACGATTCTTGCCTATGCTATTGACTATGGCACTGGCTACATCTTCAACAGGCATAGCAGGCGGGAAGTTGCCGCCCCTGCCAGCTTTTCCGAGTCGATTATCGCTGAATTCTGTCTGGACACGACCAACCAGCATATCGGTCACGAGGATGTTATCCGCTTTTAATTCCAAGCGAAGCGAATGGGACAGACTACTGACAAACGCTTTACTGGCCGCATAAAGTGCGGCATATGGCGACACTAAGTTGTAAGCTACCGACGACAGCATAATGATGTGCCCGCCACCATTGGTACGCATCACAGGCACAACAGACCGGACACTATGCAGTACGCCATCAATATTGGTCTGTAAAAGTGTGCTGATGTCATCCCATGAGGCATCGACCAAGTCCCCGCGTAGCCCAACACCAGCGTTAGCAACCAATACATCAATTTTGCCGAAGTGCTTAACGCCTTGCTCTACAGCAGACTGGAGTGATTCTGCCTGTCGCACATCCGATGCAACAGGCAAAAAATCACCCGGTAAAGCCTCGATAGCCTGTGCCAATTGATGAAGGCGCTCTGCACGCCTGGCCGTACCGATGACATCATCGCCCTGTGCGGCAAATGCCAGCGCCGTTGCATAACCAATCCCGCTAGAAGCACCTGTGATCAACACAACGCGCCTGTTACTTGTCATGCGGAAGCACTCCTATTGAATGACGCGAACCGGCGTGCCGATTTCGCCAAAGTTTTCCCAGAACCAGCGTGCTTCCTCATTGGGCATATTCACACAACCGGCGCTCATCGGTGTCCCCCAGTTAGAGTGCCACCATGCACCATGCAGGGCATATCCTTGATAAAAATACAGTACCCATTCCACATTGGGGATAGAATAGCCCGGCCCACTCATGGTTTGTGACCGTACTCGTAAGTAGATGCGATAATCACCTGTCACGGTGGGGGTATTGGCACGACCTGTAGACACCAAAACGCTTCGTACAAGTTGACCATCTTCAAAAGCATAAACCCGCGATGCACTCAGGCTAATGATAATCTGCTTACCCTGCGTAACCGTCGGCGTTGGCACATAAAACGGTTGTGAGACAATGCCCATATCTACCGCACCACCAGCACCGTTCAGCGCCGGGATGAGTAACCGTTGGCCTGAACGAATGTTATTGGCATCATAGATGCTATTCATCTGGGCAATCGTGCGCCAATCGACACCAAAGCGATTCGCAATGGAGGCTAATGTATCCCCCGCCTGCACGGTATAGGTTGTATTCACCTGTGATGGGTCTTGCTCAATAACAGGCGGATTCGCCTGTGCGACTGCGACAGGCGCTTGTTCTACCGGAGCGCTCGTCCAGATGTTGAGTGATTGACCCGGATAAATCAGGTTTACATTGGCGATATTATTGGCTTGCAGAATTTCCGCAACAGTGACGCCATAACGTTGAGCAATCATCGTCAGGGATTCGCCACGCTGGATAACATGCGTTTGTGGTGCAGGCGCAACCAACGGGTTTTGAACTTCCGGGCTGGCGTCCGGGCGTGTCAGGCCGGGAATAATCAACTCTTGGCCGCGAAAGATACGCGATGGGTTGGTGATGTTATTCGCCTCAGCGATTTGATCCATCGAAATACCATAGCGCAAGGAGATGCGATAGAGTGTGTCGCCTGATTGGACAACATGCGTCACCCGGTTATCTTCGCCATCCTGCGCGAATGTAGCCGTTGGTGCGAATAAAAAAAGGATAAGCAGGACAATACTAAGTTGCTTCATCATCAATAACCTTTAGTCTCTCGTTCATTACAACTATAACTATGGATTAAAAAAGCAATCTAGGCAAGCAATTGTCCCTTACAACTTTTGCTTGTAAAATGGTGAGGATGATGGCTTGAGTAGGTAATCCAAAGTATTCTTATGTTAGTACGTGCTTATCGCCTGACAGACAAATTCGGCGTTGCAGTCCTCAAAATTGCCGCTGGTTTTGCGGAAATCATCCTGGAACGAACATCGCTACTCACTCATGGATTATACGCCCTACTACGCCATTTGGCGCGGCTACTGGGCATATTACTGGCTTTGATCGCCAGTGTGTTGCGGGGATTGTTCGGCATATTTGGCAAATTCGGCCAGTCCGCCGTGCGGCGTACCGCAAGCGCGGGCAAAACTGCCGGAAACATCAGTAAATCCGCTGTGCAGACAAACCGAAATGCGGCGACAGGCGCTATGGCACGGCGTTCTGTCCGCGCAGAGATGACTGCGGGTGTGGCAGAAGACCCCCTGCGCGTGCAAAACCGCGTCTTGAGTAGCTTAGTCGTGATATTTTTAGTAGCCCTCATCGGCGTTGTCATCTGGGCAACATCACGCCCCGTCACCGCGACAAACAATACGCCAGGGGTTTTGAACTTTAATGTGCAAGATAATCAGCCGACTGCGCCAGCAGAGGCGCTTAATGAGCAACCCCTGTCACAACCTACAGCTGTCCCAACTGCAACCGAAGCACCGGCTGTTTTGCAGATTGGCGGGACTATCGCCTATACTGTGCGCGATGCAGACCAGGCACACACCGACATATGGGTGTTGCCTATTGGTTCGCGCACACCTATCCGCGTAACAAATTCTCCCGAAGATGACCGCGACCCGGCATGGTCACCGGATGGCCGACGCCTGGCTTATGCCTCCCGCCGTGAAGACAGCAACTGGGATATTTACATCCTGGAGATGACGACTTCCACACTTCAGCCCATCCGTATGACGTTCAATCTTGCATTTGAAGGCAAGCCAACATGGAGTCCAGATGGTCAGTTTATTGCCTACGAGGCGTATCAGCGCGATACTCATTTAGATATTTTTGTCATGCGTGCGGATGGGTTAGAGCCACCTCAGCGTCTGCCAGGTTCTTCGGATACGGCGGACTTCGCTCCGGCGTGGTCTCCTGGCGAGGGACGGCAAATCGCGTTTGTCTCCTGGCGGGACGGCAGTAAAGATATTTTTGTCCTCAATCTTGATACGGGTGAGACAGTCAACATCACGAA
>DAIMZF010000071.1:13009-15967 GCA_036734085.1 Aggregatilineales bacterium | reverse complement strand
CATCACAGCGAATACCAGCATGTTGGTGAATTGAAAGCTATAAAACGCCTGCGCGTCCGCGAATGCGCCATCCGCCAGAACCAGGTTGTTAAAAATGCGCTCTACAAGGGGCGCAAACGATTCGTAAAACGTGCGCGTGACGGATAGCACGGCCAAAACGCCGACGCCAGTTATCAGTGCCGCCCACGCGATAATCCGCGTCCAGCGCTGAAGTGACTCGCCGTAGGCGCTCAGTCGGATGTGCTTCAACCCGTCCGCGCCGATTCCGGCCAGCACCGCCACGCCCGCGCTAACAGCAAAAACCCACCGGAACGCCGTATTTAACTGATTAATACCCGGCAGGCCATAGATGAGGCCGTAAGTGGGCGTGCCAAACATGAACGACGTCGCCAAAAGGATTAACAACACAAAAATCACCCGGTAGGGCGGCTTATCGCGGCGGGTGGCATCCGTGCGGCGGATGAACCAGCCATCCAGCAGGGCAAAGGCCGCCAGCACCAACGGCAGAATACCGACGTACAACGCGCCTTCCACATAATTCTTGATGCCCCATGCTGTGTCCCCAATTGACTCACCCCGACTGTTGACCGTCACCGCGACATCTTCCAGCGCGAACCAGTCAAAATAGCTGGTCTGCGCCGGACTGCCGTAAAAATTAGGCATCAGGTACATCAACACATCACGCGGCGGATGAGCGTAGCTCAGCACCTGGCTGAGGCTATCGCGCTGGGTACGCCAATTGTTCCCGGCGGCTTCAAACAAGGGCAGGAATTGCACCGCCCCCAGCGCAAAGCCCAAGACCACCGTCCCGGCCAGCCATGCCCCCGTGCCCACAGTCTGCCGCAGACTGTCACGGCGACTGCCCCACAATAAGCGCAATCCGCTATAAAACCCGGTGATGAACAAGGTATAAATAGTCAGTTCCGGGTGTCCGGCGAAGATGTTAAACGCGATGCCCACCGCGCCGACCACCACCCACAACGGCACGGCGGAGCGCCCCAACACGGCCTGCTGACGGATGATAAATTCGCTCATCAGCAGGAGCAGGGGCAACCACACCCCCGCCGCAATAATCATGGGATGCACCGCGCTGGCGATGAAGAATCCGCAAAGCTGATAGGTAATCCCCGCGATGACGCCGCCGATTTGCGCCGTGCCAATGCCCGCCCGCAGGAACAGGTACATCAGCCATCCCGCCAACCACAGGTTCAACACGGTAAACCAGCCATAAGCGGCTTCCATCGGCAGGGTATAGTACAAAATGCTCAACGGGTACAACGTGGACTGTTGCCCGGCGGCCATAAAGGGCTGTCCGGCGAACTGATGCGGATTCCATAGCGGGATTTCACCCGCCGCGATGCTCTGCCGCAGGAAGGACTTCCACTGGTAGTTTTGCAGGATGAGGTCATCCAACAGTGGGTTTTGGGGGCGTTGCGGTGCGGCGACGGCCTCCCGGTAGGCGCTGAAGGGGGGATATTGATACAGGTTTTCCGTCGGGATGAGCGTCTGGCCGCCGACCGTCTGCGGGAAGAACATCAGCAAGGGCAATAACAACAGCAACGCGCCGATGGCGGCTTCCCGCAGGGCTTTGGACTTCAGTAAACGTGACATGATGGGCTAAGTGGTGACGTGCAACGCCCGCACACCACGCAGGATGTACTGTTTGCGATGCTCCAACGGCGCACCGTCGGCCAGATGTAAAGCCGGGAAGCGGGCCAAAAGCGCGTTAAATGCAATCTGGCCTTCCAACCGGGCTAAGGGCGCACCCAAACAGAAGTGAATGCCATTGCCGAATGAGAGGTGCTTGTTGGCGTTCTCGCGTGTGATGTCCAGTTGATTAGGGTTCGCGAACATCTCCGCGTCACGGTTGGCAGAGGCGAACACAATGCCCACCTGTTGCCCGACCTTAAACACGTTGCCTTCATGCTCGATGTCTTCCATCACCCAACGGCTCGTCATCTGCACCGGGCTGTCGTACCGCAGGAATTCCTCTATAGCGTTGTTCACCAGAGAGGGGTCATCTTTTAGCTTTTGCATCTGCTCCGGGTTCTGGAGCAAAGCCAGCGCCCCGTTGCCGATGAGGTTCACAGTGGTTTCGTGCCCGGCGATGAGCAACAGAATACACGTCGCCACGACTTCATCTTCCGTCAATGTGTCGCCGGATTCTTCCGCTTGCACCAGTGCGGTTAATAAATCCTGGCGGGGGTCTTGGCGGCGGTCGGCAATCAATTGGCGGAAGTACGGGTCAAATTCCGCGTTGGCGCGGGCGGCGCGTTCCCATAAGTCGGGGTCTTCGCCTACAAGGTCAAGCGTCCCGGCCAGGTCATCCGACCATGCTTTGAAGGTATCGCGGTCTGCGACTGGCACGCCCAGCATCTCCGCAATGACGGTAACGGGTAACGGCATGGCAAAATCCGCGATGAGGTCGAACGTGCCTTTTTCCTGCGCGGCGGTCAAGAGTTCATCGGTGATACGCGCTATGTGGGCACGCAGGTTTTGCACCATGCGCGGGGTAAACGCCTTATGCACCAGCCCACGCAGGCGGGTATGGTCTGGCGGGTCGCGGAACAGCATCCACTTCGACTGCATCTTAATCCGCGCCTGATGTGATTCCGGCAACGCCTCTATATCGCTCATGCCCATTTCATCCCGTGTGCGTACCCGCAGGATTTCATGGCCGACACGGTTATCACGGAGCAAAGCGACGCAGTCCTTATGCCGCGTCAGGAACCACATATTCCAGCCTGGCATGTAGACAATCGGCGCACCGTTGCGGAGGATGTCGTAATAGGGGTATGGGTTAGCACGGAATTCTGGCGAAAGTGGGTCAAAGAACATCGTGTTATCGTTACTCACAAGCGTTCCTCTGTATCGGCACAAGGCACTTAAACGAATATCGGTTGGATTATAGTGCATCAATTCCGCAGGCGCTATCCTGCACAGCAGGCGCTATCCTGC
>DAIMZF010000071.1:0-12909 GCA_036734085.1 Aggregatilineales bacterium | reverse complement strand
TCCTGCTATGTGGATACGCTTACGTGTGGAACAATTATGAAATTACTCTGAAATATTCTATATTTTGTTATCCTTATACATAATTTAAGTGTCTTAAGACTTAAAAAAGGTTAGAATAGAGTAAAATAACCGTTTAAACAAACGAACCAAAGACATGGCCGATACGGACAACCCTCTACAATCACTCGATGCGCTGGAAGAAACGTCACTGGATGGCGTCACACTCCAACATACCATCGCAAATGAAGAAACGGAGATTTATCGCCTGCAATGGTCGCCCAACGGCCAGAGCCTAGCGTTGCCATGTGCTAATGGCAAAGTCTTATTGTGGGATTTTGTGCGCGGCGAAGTCGTGCAACAAATCCCGGCACACACTGACCGCGTACACGGCGTCGCATGGTCGCCTAAAGAGGACAAGTTAGCCTCTATCGGGCGCGATGGCCGCCTGGCTGTGTGGGATGTTCAGAAAAATCAACTCGTCGTGGAAAAACCCATCCACGATAAAGCCGCTTTAGCCATCGCGTGGTCGCCGGATGGTCGCTGGTTGGCGTGCTCCGTGCGGACTTCCATCTGGCTGATGGATACCACCAATTATCGCGTCACACGTAACCTCAACCAGCATAACGCGCTCATCTACGGGTTGGTGTGGTCGCCGGATGGTCGCTGGTTGGCGTCCGCTGGTGCGGATAAAACCGTTATCCTGTGGGATTGCGAAACGTGGCAAGCGGAAAAAACGCTGACCGACCACACCGACGCGGTGATTCATCTGGCGTGGTCGCCGGATAGTCGCACGCTGGCCTCATGCTCCGAAGACAAAACCGTGCGTCTGTGGGATGCGCGTACCTACAAACAAACCTACGTGCTGGAAGGCCACACAAGCGGCGTGAGCGCCGTCAGTTTTTCCAGCGATGGCCGCTTGATTGCGTCTAAATCCAATAATGGTGTTGTGCGCCTGTGGAGCTTTACCGACTCCAAGCCCATCAGCAAAATGCAAGAACGCCGCGACGAAACCTCCTCACACCTTGTCGGGATGCAGTTCCACCCCCATATGCCGGTGCTAGCCACCCTGACGGATAATGACCACACCGTCCGTATGTGGGAAATTGACTCCATGACGTTGATTGATAGCACCCTCAACCAGGAGGCGATTCATTATGTGAATGCCAAAGTGGTGCTGGTGGGGGATACCGGCGTCGGGAAATCCGGCTTGGGGCTGGTGTTGGCCGGGCAAGGCTTCCAGCGCACAGAATCCACGCATAACCGCAATGTGTATGTGTTCGATACGGACATTCACCGCAATGACGGCATCCACGAAACGCGGGAGACCCTGCTGTGGGATTTAGCCGGGCAACCGGGCTATCGGCTGATTCATCAGCTACACCTGAACGATGTGGCATTGGCGCTGGTCATCTACGATGCTCGCCACGAGGTAGACCCGTTCTCCGGCGTCTTTCACTGGATTAAAGCGCTACAGCAAGCGCAACGGTTTAATAATAAAGAAACCCCGTTGAAGATTTTCCTTGTCGGCGCACGCATCGACAGAGGCACGGTGGGCGTCAGCAAAAAGCGCATCCAGCAGATGATGGAAACACTCGGCATTGACGGCCACTTCGAGACCAGCGCCAAAGAAGGCTGGGGCGTGGACGAACTGCGTACTGCCATCAAAAAAACGATTGAATGGGACGCCCTGCCGCGTGTGAGTTCTACCGCGCTCTTTAACCAGATTAAGCAGTTCATCACCCAACAGCGCGAGCGCGGCATGACGTTGGTCAATGCAGAGAGTTTATACCTGCCCTTTGCGGTGACTGTCGCTAACGGCGGTGACGAAGAACTGCGCGAGCAATTCCAGACCTGCCTGGAACTTATGGCCTCACGCGGCCTGGTGGAGCGCCTGACGTTTGGCGACCTCATCCTGCTTCAGCCGGAACTCATCGACGCTTATGCTTCCGCATTGGTCAATACCGCCCGCAACGAGCCGGACGGACTCGGCTTTATCGCGGAACAAGACGCGCTTGACGGCAAGCTCTTGATTCCATCCGATGCCCGTGTGAAAGGCAAAGAGCAGGAGAAGTTGTTCCTGATTGCCACAGTGGAAAAACTCCTGCGCCATGAAGTCGCCTTGCGTGTACAATCCGACGATGCCGCCTATCTGGTGTTTCCGTCGCAACTCACGCGGGAGCATCCCAACCTGCCCACCCCCACCGGACGCACCGTGAAATTTCGCTTTGAAGGCGTCCTGCTGAACATCTATGCCACATTGGTTGTGCGGCTGGCGCAGAGTGGCTTGTTCCGTGTGAAGGATATGTGGAAGAATGCCGCCGTATTCACCCCGATTGCCAACAATAAGGGCGAGGTGGGCGTCTATTTAAACGAGCTAACCGATAGTGAAGGCGAACTGGCATTGTTCTTCAACGACAAGACCAACGCCTACACGCGCTATCAGTTTGAAGAATATGTGTACGGGCATCTGCGTAAGCGTGTTGTGCTGTCTACGCTTAAGCGTTTTGCGGTGGTGGTGTGCCATAGCTGTAACTATGTCATTCCCGACCAGGTGGTTATCATGCGGCAGGAACGTGACTTTGACTGGATTAACTGCCCGGTCTGCAATACACAGATTGACCTTTCCGCACATAAAGAGGAAGGCGTCATCACCCCGCAGGACTGGATTAACAAGATGGATAAAGTCGCCAACAACCAGCGCGATAAAGCGGCGGCCATCAGTACCTTAAGCGGCAAGCAAGTGACCGAAGACTATGACGTGTTCCTGTGTCATAACGGCAAGGATAAGCCCTTCGTTAAAAAAGTGGGCTACAAGCTCCAGGAACGGGGGTTACTGCCCTGGCTGGATGAATGGGAGCTACAACCCGGCATACCCTGGCAAAAATTACTGGAAGCACAAATTCAAAAGGTGAAGGCCGTCGCCGTTTTTGTGGGCGATAACGGCATCGGCCCCTGGCAAGATCAGGAGCAAGCCGCCTTCATCCGGGAGTTTGTGCGGCGTGGTTGCCCGGTGATTCCGGTCATTCTGCCTTATTGCCAGCATCCGCCGGAACTGCCTATCTTCCTGCAAGGCATGACATGGGTAGACTTCCGCCAGTCTGCACCGAATCCGCTTCAGCGTTTGGTGTGGGGCATCACAGGCAAAAAAGAAAATGTGTAGCGCGTAAGATGGGTGTTCGAGTTCAGTTGTTTTTGCGTAAACATTTATAAAAAAATTGCTATAATCCGAACATAACCTGCTTTTAACGATTATAATGAGGATAACTAATCAATAGAATGCAGGTAGAAACATGGTTTACAAAACGCTACTTATTGAAGACGACGAAGCGCTGGCGAAGCTGTCCCAAATCACACTACGCCGCCGTGACCTGGAAATCTTCCACGCCGCCAATGGCTTTAGTGCGCTGGATTATCTGGAAGAGAACAAGCCCGACCTTATCCTGCTGGATTTAAACATCCCGGAGATTGACGGCTGGGGCGTGCTGGAGGCGGCTAAAAACCGCTATGGTGTGGACGCCTTCAAGGTGGTTGTCACAACAGCCCGCCGCGATATGGTCAACCGTGCCAAAGGCGAGATTGAGACTGTTACACGTTATCTCATCAAGCCGTTTACCACCAGTGAGCTACTCAACGCGGTAGACGAAGCCCTGGCGGAGTTAGACCTCATGACATCCACCACCACAGCAGAATAAGACCAGGGCGGTCAATGTGCCGCCCTGTTTTTGTATGTCCCGAATATCCCACTTAAAATAGCGCCCGTTAGAATAGCGTCCGCCATAGCAGGAAAGTCCCCATCCCGCCGACAATCGTCCACAGCAAATTGTTGCTACGCCACGCGATGAGCGTCGCTACAATCGCGCCGATGAGATGCGCGTTACTGGGCGCAAGGTCGAGCCGGTTCTCGCGGATGAATACCTCCGGCACAATAATCGCAGTGAGTACCACCGCCGGGACGTACTTCAGCGCCCGCAACATGGCCGGCGGCAGGGTCATCTTGCCGACGATGGCTAATACCGGGTAACGCACGCTAAATGTGACAAGCGCCATCCCGAAGATCATCAACCACTCGTTCATCAGGCGCTCTCCTCTTCTAAATCCAGGCGGGAAGTCAGCGTTTGCCGGAACTGTGGCGTGATGTAAGTCTCCAATAGATAACCTACCGCAATTCCGACGAGTGCGGCCAGCATCAAGCCGAGCTTGTTGGGCAGGCTGTTAAACATCAGCGCGACGATGCCTGCCGCGAGGACGGCCCCCAACATCGGACGTGTGACCACCAACGGCACGACAATCCCGATGAATGTCACCACCATCGCAAAATCCAGCCCCCATGCGGCGGCGTCCTCAAAGGAAGACCCGGCCACAATGCCGATGACCGTGCAGATTTGCCAGTTGACATACATCAGCCCTGCCGCGCCCAAGAAAAACCAGTGCTTATACGGCGAGTCATCCTCTGCGCCAGCATAACGCTTGATGGCAACCGCGTAACTCTCATCCGTCAGCCAGAAGCCAAGCGGAAACAACCAGCGATGCGGCAATCCGCGCATGTAGGGCGCAAGGGACGCGGCATACAGCACATGCCGCAGGTTGACAATAAATGTGGTGAAGACAATCAGCGCGGTGGTCGCGCCTGCACCCACCAGGCCCGCCGCGATAAACTGCGCGGAGCCAGCAAACACAAAAAGCGACATGCCGAGCGTTGCTGAGGGGGATAGGCCACGTGTGACAGCCACTGCCCCATAGATAATGCCAAAGGGGATGGCTCCGGCGATGAGGGGCAATATGGCCTTCATGCCGTCGATAAACTCTTGCTTACGGGTGTGCATGGATTACTCATTCGTTAAATCCGGCAATGGTGGCGCATCGTACTATACATCATGCCCCACATTTTGGAAAAGTCTAATCGCTACGGAGAGCAGATGCTAGAACCATGTCAGGCCGCGCCGGGTTTGGGACGATTTTGAGACGATGATTACTTATAATGGCCTTAAACCTGAATAGAGGAGTATTTGCCATAATGAACGCAATCCCCAAGACTTTACAAGTCACAGAAGAAAACGGGGTGCTGGTTATCCAGCGTCGTTGGCGAAGTGTTGCCGGGCTAGGGTTGGTCATTTTCGCGGTGGTGTGGTGCGGGCTGTGGGCGTTGTTCGCGGTTCAGCCTACCCCGCCGGAAGCTGACCCGAATGAGAAGTTGCTGGTTATTCCGGGTATAATTGTCGGCGGAATCGCGGTATATCTGGCGCTGGCAAACGTGCTCAACCGGACGACCTTCCGTGTAGACAGGCACAGGCTAGCGGTCAATCATGCGCCTATCCTCTGGCCGGGACGCACCTTTGAAGTGCGTGACATTGAGCAGGTATTTGTGCGCCGCATGATGAACACCAGTTCCGGCAACCGCAGAGTCCGCTATGCGGTGTGGGTACAGCTTACCAGCAGTCAGGATAAAAAGGTGGTGGGTGATATAGAATCCGAGAGGCAAGCGGAGGCAATTAAGCAGGCGTTGAGCAACTATCTGGGGGTAACAGGGGGATAGGGCACGACGACCAGCACCGTGCCCCATCGTTGCTTCGTTAAATTATTCGATGGAACGGGGATCGAGTGCGTCGCGCAGGCCGTCCCCGATGAAGTTAATCGCCAGCACCGTTAGCACGATGAACAAGCCCGGGAACATCCACAACCACCAGCGTGTGTCGATGTGCCCTTGTGCGCCGTCGATGATGTTGCCCCATGTGGCGGTGGGCGGTTGCACACCAAAGCCCAAAAAGCTGAGGTAGGCTTCCGTGATGATGGCCGTGCCGACGCCGAGCGTCGCCGCAACCACAATCGGCGCGACCACATTAGGCAATAAGTGGCGCACGATGATGGAAAAACTCCGCACACCGATGGCTCGTGCCGCCACAATATACTCTTGCTCTTTAAGCGAAAGCACCTGGCTACGAACAATGCGCGACAGGGGCATCCAACTGGTGAAGCCAATCAAAAACACGATGTATAGCACCGTTCGGCTCAACGTTCGCCCAAAGATGTTGATTGTGGCGGTATCCTGCCGGAACACGGACGATAGCACGAGTAGCAAAATCAGCGCCGGAATAGACAGGAACACTTCGGTAATGCGACTGAGGATAGCATCCACCCAACCGCCGAAGAACCCCGCCATCAGGCCGATAGACGTGCCAAGCGTGATAGAGATTAACATGCTTGTTACGCCGATGGCGAGCGAAATCTGCCCACCGTAGATGACGCGCACGAACACATCACGCCCACTAATATCTGTACCCATAATCGCGCGGACTTCCTCTCCACTCGCGCCGTTACGGTCAATGGATACCATCGCGCCGGGTGCGGCTTCGCGCCCGCGCAGGCGCGTCATGTTGCCTTGTGATTCCCTGAAGAAAAATGAACCGCCGACCACAAAGATGATAATGCCCAGCAGAGTCACTGTGCCCAGCACGGCCATGCGATGTCGTAGATAACGCCGCATCGCAATCTGCCACAGGGAACGCGGCTTTGTCTCTTTGGATTTAAGCGGGATAATTGCGGAACTTGCAGTTTCAACAGCCATAATAATCACCCACGACTACAACTAATTGTAACGAACGCGCGGGTCTACCCACGCATAGACAATATCGGCCAACAGTTGCACGATAACGACCGTCACAGCGACAAACAAGACAAACGCTAACAGCACCGGTGGGTCTAGGATATTGAGGCTATCAATAAACAGTTTGCCCATGCCCGGCCAGGAGAAAATCGTCTCCGTCACGACTGCCCCACTGAGGAACACCGGAATATCCAGCGCAATGAGGGTAATCAACGGGAACGACGCATTTTTGAAGGCATGGAGTAACACAACGCGCCGCCGCTTTAGCCCTTTAGCGCGGGCGGTGCGGATGTAGTCGGAGTTTAGCGACTCTAACATGCTGGCGCGGATGAAGCGTGAATACGCGGCAATCTGGATGGCGGCCAGGCTGAAGGTCGGCAGAATGAGCCGTTGTGCCACCGCGCCAACCCCTGCATCACCAGAGCGCCAATTGGACGTGCCGCCCGTCGGCAGGTACGGCAAGCCCCATTCTCGGAACTTGACCGCGAAAATATAAACACTTAATAACGCAATTAAAAAGATGGGCATAGAAAACGTGATGAAGGAGAGGGTCGTCACTAAATTATCAAACCATGAATACGGCTTGAGCGCCGCAACAAGGCCAATCATCAAACCGAAGATAATGGTTGTAGTTAACGCGGTCGTGCCTAATAAAATCGTCCAGGGCAAAAAGCGCTGGATGGTATCGGTCACGGGTTCACCACGCCGGAAGGAACGGCCAAAGTCCCCGCGTAAAATCCCTAGACGACGCCCGTAAGTATCGGGTTCGCCATCAAAATTGAGGTCGCGCTGGTACCAGTCGTCCCCCGCGTACCAGTGGATAAACTGTATCCAGAGGGGGTCATCCAGCCCGGCGGCGCGGCGGCGGTACTCGATGTCCTCCTGGCTAACGCCCTGGTCAAGCTGTTGCCCCGCAAAGGGATCACCCACCTGGCGAATCAAGAAAAAAATCACCACACTGATGAGAAACAGCAGGGGTATCGCCTGAAAAATGCGTCGAAGGATATACTTGGTCATGGAGGATATAACCTAGCTTGATGGTTTACGGTACGGAATCAGCAGGCGGGAGAGATAATCCTCCCCCGCCCAAGAAAAACAAACTTAATTAGTTGGCGGCTTCCCAGTACTCAATCTGGTTGAACCAGTTGGAGTCAAGGTTGCCGACGAAGCCAGCGACGCTATCGGGGTTAACGACATCGCTGTTAACCGCGTACCAGGTCGCGCGCAGGCGCAGGCCGTGCCAGAATTCACCAGCAACGTGCAGGCGGATGGCCTCTTGCGACAGTTCTGTACGCTCGTCGCCGGGTGGGGTGACGGCTAGCAGTTCGTCGATTTCATCGTAGCGCGGGTTACAGAATTGCCATGGGTTGAAGCCGTCCGGGTTGCTGGCCGACGGAATGCCGGAGCAACGGTAGGAGGCCGCATCGCCAAGCGGGGTCAGCGCCTTCGCGCTGTTGGCGAAGATGGCTAAGTCCCAGGCGTAGGTGGTCAGGGTACCGTTGTCGCTAAAGCTAGCGAACAGGTTGGTCGCCGGGATGATTTGCACGTCCACGCCGATACCAATTTCCGCAAGGTAGTCCTGGATGAAGATTTGGTAGTTATTACGCAGTTCGTTGGGGGTGGTGACGAAGCGCAGGTTATTCAGCAGAATGCCGTCTTTACCACGCACGCCGTCGCCGCCGTCTACCAACGGCTCGCCAGTCTCAACCCAGCCTGCTTCGTCCAGCAGGGCGCGAGCCAGGTCTGGATCGTACTCCAGGTAAGGCAGGTCATCCGGTTGGAAGCCAGCCGGGTACCAGGAAAGCGGGACAACTGTGCCGGGGCCGACGAGTTCTTCAGCCAGAGCAATACGGTCAACGGCATAGGCCAGTGCCTGGCGCACACGCACATCTTGCAGGGCGTCGCCACCATGCTCTGGGCTGTTGCCAATTTCGCCACTGCGTACCCACAGGGCATCGGCATACACGCTGTCGATACCGAAGGTTTCAACAGCCGGGATTTCGCTGTAGGCTTCAATCAGGTTTTCGCTGAAGTTGAAGGACAGGTCGATTTCGCCTTGTGTCAGGGCGTTACGCATCTGGGTGCTGTCGCCGATGAACGGCACAACCACGCGGTCAAATGCCGGTTCCGGGCCATCCCAGAAGGGATTGCGGACGAACACGGCGTTACTGCCGATGTCCCAGCTTTCCATCGCGTATGGGCCGTAACCCACAGTCAGGAAGCCACCGAAGTTTGCACCACCAACAAAGTAGTTGCTATCTTCTAATGCACCACCATCTTCGATGATCGGGCCGAAAACGTGTGCCGCGTAACGGCATTCGGGCTTCTCATCGGCGGCGAGGTAGTCGGGGAACACACCAGCATAGGTGATGGTGAAGGTTAACGGGTCGGCCTCATCAATTTCAAAGGACAGGGCGACGTTGGGGTAACCAGCGCGGTTGACGTTGGCGGAGGTGGCCGGTGTCGTGCGGATGGTGTGCCATACTTCGCAGTCGGCGGCGGTGATGGGTGTGCCATCAGACCAGACCATACCTTCGCGCAGGGTGATGGTGACGGCGGTATTGCCATCATCGGTTGCTACAACTCGACCATTATCTTCGCTCGGCAGTTCTGTAACCATGATGGGCACAGCCTGGCGTTCGATGTTGTATTCCCACAGGTCGCGGGCGTAAAAGTTTTCCAGCAAGCCGCCGAAGGTCAGGTTGTTAAGCGGACGCAGGTTAGGCGGTTCTTGTTCAAAGCCGATAACCAATGTGCTATCGTCTTGAGCGCGAGCGCCGAATGCGCCAAATAGGACGGTGGTGATAGCCAGCAAACTGCTGAGTACCACAAAGCGTACAGCTTTATTCATAATGTTTCTCCTCCTTAAGAAGAATATTTTATTGATGTACGCCCGAAGAGCGCACAGTACACCAACGTTCGTGATGTTTGCGATAAAATTTAACACACTTAGGGTCATCTCACAAGTTTTTCATGTTGGGCAATGTGAGGGAAATTTACGGTGGAAAATTGGTGAAAATAAACACAATACGCTATTTGCGATGACTACTCCCTTAAATAAATTTTTATGGTGGTCTTTATGCCGGAATTACCCCGCCGTAAGTGTCTTCTAAATCGTTTATTTGTCAGCATCAAAAGGCTTAAGGCTGGTACATGTTCGGACTATGTCCAATCTGGTGAATACCGCCCGCCCCCGCAACGATATATGCAAAGAACCCGGTTTATGATAAATCGGGTTCTGTCGTCTTGCCTGCTGTCGTGTTGTTCAGCCGACTGGTATGCTAGCGCAAGGTAGCGCTCAGTGCGATTTCATCACGCAGGTTGCTGATCTGCATGATGATGTTTGCCGGTGTCTCAAAGAAGATCACGATGTAATTCTCGGTGTCGGTGTCTATGTAATAGACCTGTGTCGCCCAACCGGGACGATCCGGGTTCACACCGAGTGCGGTCGAGGCAAACTGACCGGGGAAAGGCTCCCATGTACCGGGTGATTGCATGGAGAAATCCGCGGTGTTGTAATACTCGTGCAGGCGTGCCGCCGCTTCTTCAAATGATGTCGCTTCCGCCAGCCCCATGATCTCGCCTGGGCGGGCAAGCCCGACACTCCCCAGTACCATCCAGCGTCGGCTTTCGGGCGAACCGAGGTTAAGCGCGTCCAGTTGGGCGTCTTGGTCTGATGCGAAATTGGACACACTGGCGTTGTCATCCACCACCCAGCTAGAGGGCAGTTGGTAGGTGACGCCTGTCTCGCTCTCGATCGTCTGACCGAGCGTCAGGTCGCTAGGAGCGTCCGCTACCTGCCCATCGGACTGTCTGTTGGATTCAGTTGGACTGGTAGCGGGTGGCGCTTCGTCTGCGCCGCAGGCAGTGACGACAAACAGGCAAAGCACGAGAATACTGATGAGTTTTAGCACGTTACAGACCTCTTTACATGAACTGAGAACCAGACTAAAAGTGCAATGGTAATTTAGCACATTACCACTGTGCTCAAGTATATTCCAAAACTCGGTGAATCACGAAAGTGAGGTGTTCCCTTATAAATCGCTAACCGGCTTGCGTGCCACGAACATATCGCGCTCGTACATGTCGCTAACGATTTCTGCTGAGAAACCCACTTCCGCTAACAAGCGTAGCCAATCCGCACGGGCAAACACGCCGAGCGTATGTATTTCAGCTACGAACTGGGTTGCTTTGCCCTTTTCGTGTAGCAGGAAGACGTAATCCGTGTGATAGGTCGTGGAGTCAGGCGCGATGTCATGTGACCATTCCAGATAACGCGCACTGCGGCCATCACCATCAGAACCGCCCTGTTCTGTGGATGGCTCAAATGTTTCGCGCACTTCATCAGGCACAAACAATGCCATTCCCCCATGTTTGCAATGGATATAGGCAGTTGTCAACGCATGGCGTAAATCCTCCAGCGTTGTCATATAATCAATCGCATCATGGATGAATACGGCATCAAATTCCCGCCCTAATCGCATGGAACGCATATCACCCGCCATATGTTCGCAGTTCGGGTTGAGCGTCTGGCTTAGCGCGATCATCTGAGGCGACAAGTCCGCCAGTGTCACATGGGCAAAAGCCTTCTGCATATAATAGGCATTGTTACCCCCACCGCTTCCCAGTTCAAGCAGGGTAGCATCGGGACGTGTCGTGATTTCAGCGAATTGTTGCAGAAAGAACTGCGCTTCGTCGGTGTAATCCGCAGGCGGAGATATGAGATACCACCACTCTGCCAGTTCGTTATAGAACTTATCCATGTTAACTCCGATAGCTCCCTATAGCCATCAATTATAAGCTATTTTGTGAACAGATTGACGAGCAGAGTCTGTCGTGGTTCCAGCACATCCCGTTTGAATTCATCGCTATATGTGAGCAGTACTCGCGGATATGCCAGCAATAAGCACCGCCAGCGCGAAGTCGAAATCGGGTCGCAAATCCGCCGGTGTAAGCTGGTCAGCCAGCGCCCGAATCGCGGGGAACTCGTCTTGTGGCAATTGACGGAATGCCTGATGTGCTTCGTCAACATCACGGGAACGCCCCAACGTCCCCTTAATTTCGCTTAACGTCAACCCGGCGACGGTGTTCAGCACCATGTATACGATTTGTACAACAAGCTTTGGCGGGATGCCTGCTTTTGTCAGCGCTGTAACCAGATATTCGTCCACCGCGAACGCTACCGGAATACTACGGTTATAAGTGATGACATGCGCGAATAATTCAGGATGGGCACGGGCAAAATCATAATAGGCGGTGGCGACGTGTCGGACGGCTGTTTGCCAGTTGTCTGCATCCGGCAGAGACAAGCCTGCAAGCGCTTCCTCAATAACAGCCTGCAAAATCGTCTCTTTGTTGGGCAGATAGTAGTAAATCGCCATCGGGTTAACCGCCAACAGCGCGGCCAACTTACGCATACTAAAGGCTTCCACGCCTTCCTGCGCGATGAGTTGCGACGCGGCCTGCAAAATCGCGTCGCGTGTTAGTGGGGTTTCGTTCGCTTTACGGGGCATTTCTCATCATCCTTTCAGGTCGGCACAATCATTATACACTGTATAATGGCGTCATTGTCATATTTTATACAGTGTATAACAGTAGGGAGATAAAACCAATGAACATTCTTGTACTGGGTGCAGGCGGCATGGGAAGCGTGACAGCCCGCACGGTTGCCGAATTTCCGTTTGTAGAATCGGTCATCATCGCGGATTTGAATGTTAGCTTTGCGCGGCAGACTGCGGCGTTAATCGGTGCTAAGGCGACATCGGCACAGGTGGATGTGACCGACGCGGATAGCCTACGGGCGTTATGCAACCGGGCAGATTTAATCTTAAACACAGTCGGCCCGTTTTATCGCTTTGGCGTGCCCGTGCTACAGGCCGCAATCCAGGCGGGCAAACATTACGCGGACATCAACGATGATTGGCAACCGACGCTGGATATGCTGGCACTGAACGACGCGGCACAGCAGGAAGGCATCACCGCCATTATCGGGCTGGGGGCAAGTCCTGGCATCTCGAACATGCTGGCGCTGGAAGTCGCCCGGCGGCTGGATACAGTAGACACCCTGCTAACGGGGTGGGATACCGTCGAAGCGATGGATGACCCCGCCGCACTTGACGCGACACCAAGCGCGGCGCTGATCCACTGGTTAGGGCAGATTAGCGGCAAAATCCGTCTGCATATGGACGGCAAACAGACCGAAGCAACGCCTTTAGCGGAATATGCCTTCCACTATCCGGGTTATGGAGAGGCGATTGTGTGGACGGTCGGCCATCCAGAGCCAATCACGCTACCGCGCCGCGTGCCAG